>CACFLG010000046.1 GCA_902567095.1 uncultured OM182 clade bacterium | reverse complement strand
ACGGAGACTTCCCGCCTGATGGCGAAGGACCACCGGACGGTGATTTCCCGCCTGATGGTGAACCACCACCGAACGGAGACTTCCCGCCCGATGGCGAACGACCACCGGACGGTGACTTCCCGCCTGATGGTGAACCACCACCGAACGGAGACTTTCCACCTGATGGCGAACGACCACCGAACGGTGACGCCCCATCGGATAGTGGAGAAGATAGGCCTCCCGTAGCCAATAATGATTTTGTGCGGGTCGAGGTTGGCCGAGGCTTTGGTTCAAGTGGAAATTTTAGTGCTGGAGATGTTGCCAGAGATTTGCTGGGAAATGATTTTGACCCTGATGAAGGACAAGAACCACAACTTCTCAGTTTTTCCGGAGGTTCGTTGGGTGGTTCTATCTCGCTTAATGCGAGTGGCGGGGGAACCTACACCCCAAATCCCAATGTTGTAGCTGGCTTGGAACCCGGTGAGAGTGTGAGAGAGACTTTCACCTACACAATAATTTCTAATGGTAAGACAGCTTCAGCCACTCTTACAGTGGAATTGGTTGCTGCTAGTGGGGATGGAGAGGGACCAAATGACGGAGAACCGCCGCCTGACGGACAACCACCGCCTGACGGACAACCGCCGCCTGACGGACAACCGCCGCCTGAGGGACAACCGCCACCGGAGGGATCGCCGACGCAGCCTCCACCTGAGGGATCGCCGACGCAGCCCCCACCGGAGGGATCGCCGACGCAGCCCCCACCTGAGGGATCGCCGTCGCAGCCTGCCCAGACCGCTGGGTCAGTTTTAGCTTTCGGAACAAGAATGCATGATATGGACCTAGTCTCTGATGGCTTAGTTTTGAATTTCGATAATATTAACGCTGAACATTTCCAAAATAATCGTGAGCTCGAGGCGATGAACTTACTTGATCTCCTGGATAGCAACGAGATCCAACTTGACAATTTCTTGCCCGAGCAAGAGTCGAGTAATGTCCAAAGTGATTTGATCAGTTCGTCTCAAAGAGATTCAGAAGATGCTAAGTCAACTGAGTTTTCTGGCAACCCAACTGGTTCGTTGGCGCTACCGCATCTTCTCTCGTTTGACGAGCCGCCTGAAATCTAAGTTTCGCCCCTTAAAATAGTTAAAAAATATCAGTGTTTTTTTAACAAAAGGAGTGAAATGGGTGCTGCCCGAGTTCATTCCAAGCAACAAAAATTCATTCTTAGTTATCCATCCAGGAGATAGAAATTTTGAACCCGATTAGCACAAAAGTCTCTCTGTTTGTATCTCAGGCACGATGGACCTATCCTTGGCTATACATAAGATCTTAAATGAGGAAAGACAAGTGGATAGACTTCATGGAAGAACAGCTCTGGTCACAGGAGCAGCTAGAGGCTTAGGAGCTCAGATCGTTCGTCGATTCGCTGAAGAAGGGGCCCACGTTATTGTTAATGACTTGAACCTGACGGCGGCCCAAGAAACTGCCAAAAAATACAACGGTGATGCTTTTGCCTGTGATGTTAGCAATTCATCAGAAGTAGACCGCATGTTTCTAGACATTGCCGCTAAAGGTTTGGAGATAGATATTCTTGTAAATAACGCAGGGATCAGCGGTTTAGAAGGGGATAATCAAGCGCAAGAGAGAGTAAGGAAGTCGCTGAAAGTTGCCGATGCCTCGGCGAAGGGTGAAATTCCTGATATAGACCCTCCTATTTTAGAAGTCACGGACTCGGCTTGGTCCAAAATGCTCGCGGTACACCTTGACGGTACTTTTTTTTGCAGTAGAGCTTTTGTAAAAAATTTTAGAGACAGTAATAGCCTAAACGGACTCGGCCGCTCAATCATTAATATGGGTAGTATCATGGGTACCTCTGGTGGCGCAGGCTCTGCTGCTTATTGCGCTGCCAAGGCCGGCATTTTAGGGCTTACAAGATCTTTAGCCCGTGAGTTGGCGCCATTTAAAGTAAGGGTCAATGCTATTGCCCCGGGTTACATTCTTACTGACATGACAAGCCCAATGGCCGAGATGTTTCCGTTGCTTGTTGCACAGACCCCCCAGGGTAGGTTAGGTGACCCTGATGACATTGCCTGGGCAGCAGTTTATTTGGGATCAGAGGAGGCTAAATTCGTAACCGGTCAAACCCTTTCACCAAATGGTGGCTGGCATATGAGTCAATAAGCTTTGTCGAAACTAAGATAGATTTCATTTAGTGCTCTCAACCAAATGCCTTTCATATGCGTAAAATTGTTTTTGCCAGGAGTGGGACGTAAGTTTTTTATTCTAGATAGAAGTATTTCCCAGGCCCAGCGTTGCTCATAGCGGCTCAATGTAGCTCCTGGGCAAACGTGCTCTCCGATACCGAATGCTAGGTGGCGACCAGCATTCTTTCGGTTAAGATCTGGTTCCATAGGGCAACTGTACTTTCTGGGATCTCTGTTTCCCGCCCCGTAACGAATGCTAAGCGTTGATCCTGCGGGAATCTCTACCCCTCCGATGTTACAGTCCTGTTTTGCGGATCTGAAAAGCCCCTGAGTTGGCGATTCAATTCGAAGAGTCTCTTCTACAAAGTTTTTTATCAAGACTGGGTTAGCCTCGATATTTTTATAGACCTCAGGATTTTTGAAAAGAAGCCACAGACCATTTGAAATTGCAAAGGTCGTTGTTTCATTGCCTCCGATTAGCAGATGGTCTACCGACCCTATTATTTCTTCATCCGTCAAGGGCCTTTTCCCATTAATGTCTACATCAAAAACTTCTGTTTGAACTAGGTGAGAAATAATATCGTCCTTAGGGTTTTTTCGTTTTTGCTTCATTGAATCAAAAATATAATGTTGCAACTCAATGTGTTTTTTTACAGCCTCTGTTTCTTGTTCGACCGTTAAGCCCTTTGAGTGCGGAAGGACCCAAGCGCTGGACCAGACTTTTAGCAACGGGAGGTCCATTCGGGGCAGACCAAGCAATTCTGCAATAACAATCATTGGGAGTGGTTCTGCGAATTTTTCCATAAACTCGATCTGTCCCTCATCTATCCAATTGTCTATTAGCTCGTTGATTACATTCACAATAAAAGTTTTCTTCTTCTTTATCTCTCCTGCAGCAAGCGCTGGGTCAACTAGTTTTCGAAAATGTGAATGTTTGGGCACATTAAGTGACAGTGGTTGAATCCTTGGCCAGCCTTTTTCCTCATAAAGCGAGAGCGACTCGTCGAACTTGATAAGCGGTTCAGTATCTCTCGAGGAAGTAAATTGTTCAGGATCTCTTAAGACATGCTCTATATCTGCATAACGAGTGAGGACATACATTCCAATCTGAGGCATAAAATACGCTGGACTTTCTTCTCGAATCAGATCGTAAGCCTCGAACCAGTTCTCTTGGACTATTGGGTCCATGAAATCGATCTCTTTGGCTTTTTTAAAAGGAAATTTTTTATTTTCCATTATTATTCTGTTCCTTTATTTACTGAGTGATTCAAGAAAACCTTAACTACCCTATACGAAAAAGTTAAAGTCCTCAGTGTTAGTAAATTCCAGATTCTCTTCCACAAACGAGCTCTCTATTCCTAAATACCTTCTAAGGGCTTTATGAACATGCTTTGGATAGATAATGGTGCCATTTTTTTCATCAATTTTTAGCGTGTTCGGGTTTATTTTCTGAGCATTATGCCCTTCGTCCGTGGTTCCGATTATTTTGTTCGCCCAAGGTGCATTTTTTTCCATAATAACGACCGAACCGATAGGCCAGTGATCCTTTCCGTCGGTGCCGTTGTAGTGCGGTGTTCGACCAAAATCAGATCCGATGACGAGGGTGACTCTGTCTGCGATTCCTTTTTCTTCGGCGATTTGCCAAAAGAGCTGAATCGCGTCGGTGGAGAATGCCAGCAGAGGCTCGTGCAAAGAGTCATGTGTGCTGTGGGTGTCAAACCCTCCAATAAATAAATCTGCAGCTGAGGTAAGGCCCGATTGAAAAGCTGCAGCCGTAAGTTTTATCTGGTCGCGAAGATTGCTCATGGTATTATCTGGTGAGACCGAAATGTGTCCTTCCAGTTCCGCACTTTCCGGCAGGTAGCTTTTGAATTCTTTCAAACTCTCCTTCGAAGTGAGCGCATCGTTAAACGCTTGCAAATTATTTTTATCTTGGCCGAGAAGATCTGTTTGTTCTAACATTCTCCTCGTTTTTTGTTTCCTTAGGTCTCGGATGCGTTCGATTTCTTGCGAGCGTTTTAGTGGTGGCCGTTCCTCGCCATTATCATCCGGGCAGCACTGGTACTCTGGTTCAAGCAAGTCATTTAGATCGCCAACGTTTTGAAACCGACTGAATCTGATCAGGTTAGCAGTTTGCGCAAAGCCCCCGAAGTTAATGTACGACAGGGGTTGTTCGGGGGCATTGTTGGCTGCGAACATCGCGGTAAGTGTTGGGAACCCCTCCGAGTTGCGGCCACTCCAGTTGTGCAAAACGCCGGTGGTGTGCGAGTTCGTTTGCATGTCTACCCCGTTTATAACCAGCATGTCCTTGTAGTGTTTTTCAAAGAAAGACTGATTGTTGGCATAGGGTGCATATATGAGGTTTCCGACATTTTGGGTTTCTTTAGTTTTGGACCAGTGAGTGATTTCCTTTTCGCCTGGTTGATTAGTTTTGGGGTCGCAAAAGCTTGTAACGTCCCACCCGCCATCGCATTGCAAGGTAACGAGTAATTTCCCCGTATATCCCTCAAACGGCGCCGCGTACAACCTTGGAGTTCGCAGATGCAACGCTGCTGTCCCTAAAAAAAGTCCCGCTTTTAAAAAATCCCTTCTTTGCATTCGAGCCTTCCTGTTCGTTACTCGTGTAGATAGTTAAAATCGGTCATGAGCATAATGAGTATGGACATCCAAGCGTACTTCATCCCCGTGGGGTCATCATCGTCATTGTATAATTCTTGCCTTAGCTCCCAATCGGCCCATCGACAGCTTTCTTCGGGCCAAGGCTCGGTTCGTGAGTTTCCAATTGTCTTTCGACCCTCCCAAGATGAAACCAAAAGTTCGTAGCTCAGTTGAATGTCTGGATCATTTTCGCTGAGTTCAACACCGTGAAGTTTTGAGTAAAGCTCCACGATTTTTGTCCTGATTTTTCTGGCTCCAGTGCTCTCGCCCGAAGCCGCGTCCGACTTAACGCTAACGCCCAGTAAGGGAAGGTCTTCCCCGGCTTGCTCTCCCCACGCACTCACGGCGACTTGCAGGTCGCCAGGCATAGCCGTTTCAAAAGGGATTTCAATGCTGCAATTTGACCAGAACTTGAAGGAGTCCTCCCAAAACGAATAATCACCACAATTTAATTCTCCCAGGCCTATTCCATCAATTAAGTTGTTTTGGTTATATTGACTAAAATCTGCATCCAATAGCATTTTTCCATCGCTATCTGAGATCTGTATTCTAGTAATAGAAAGATTTCTATCTGCATCCTCTCCACCGTTAAAGTCATTTAGGAAGCTGATTGAGATTTCCTTTTTTCCTGGTGACACAGATAAATAATGTTTAAAAGTTTCGCTTGTTTCGAAAGATTCAGCTGATACTTGGTAGCTCTGAACTGATTCGGAGTCAGGTTCGATCATCGGTTCAATATTCTCGAACAAAAGGCGGTCAGCATCTGCCCTCGAAAAATCCATTATGACGGCTGGGCAAGCCATCTCGAGCGCCTGTCTTTCCGCAACGTTAATCATTAGAGATGACATCGCTCTTGCTCGATTGCGAATACCATTAGAATCTATACCGCCATAGTAAAGCCCGTATCGGTCACCCAGAGCCGTGTACTCTAAATCGTATTGCCAAAGATCCTCTTTCCCGTTCGAACCCCATTTTGAGCCGAGAAGTGATAAAGTTTTTGCTTCCAGTTCCTCTGGGGTCAGCAATCGTCGATTGCCAATATTTCCTGCGGTGCTCGACGCAGTCTGGATCTTCTCAGGGTCGATTTTTTTTGCTGTGAACCAAGGACTCAAGATCATTTCTGTGAATAGATCTTTTGCATTGAAGGGAGCTCCGCCTCGGATTCCTTGCCTAAAACTTTCTCCGAGTTCAGAAATAAACTTATTCTGTTCCTCAAAAATCGTGAGCTGATCGGAGAAATTAGCGTCGGTCGCAATCTCCGGTGCCCTGGCAACCTCTGAACCCATAATCGCTGGCCACCAAAACTTAATGGCGGCCCTTGCGAATCTCGGATCATCTGCGATCCGCTCTCCTAACCAGCTAAGAGAATGATCAGGATTATTAACTAGTCCTCCATCAAAACCCGGCGTTCGCATATCTCGGAACCAGGTATCTCCTTCTTGATAAGAATTAGAACCATCGGTGTTCTCTTGATCGGCATACTTATAAGAGTCAGGCAGGGCATCTCTTCCCAGATGACCATCTCTGTATTTGCCGTCGTTCCCGTAGTTTTGAAATGCGCCTGCGACTGGGTCCAACAATTCGTGGCAAACCGTACAGGCAGGATTATTCATAGTCGGATTATCTGTATCAGCCAATGCTTCTGGATCTGTGGTCCTTGCTGCGGACTTCTCGACATCAACACCAAGAAAATGGTAGAAGGTCCACCTTGAACGCGCCCTATTACGATTTGTGTCAGTGGTTGGGTAGCGGTTTAAAAACGAATGAGTATTTAATACTCCGGCGTGTGGGTATTCGATGAAATCCCCGTGAGAATCGATTCGAGTTCCATAGTTCTGAACAAATTCGGATTCGTGCTGCTCATCCCTGACCACTTGGCCTTGGTTTCTTCCTGGCTTGAAAACGAGCGGATCAGTTTCATCCTCAAATACAATTCCCCCGTTTAGGATTTCCGAAATGATCGGATTCATCATCATGTAATCGGCTGTGACAACTTCCTTATAGGAGCGATCGTTTTCGACAATATAAGCGATCAGTTCGAGCGGCACTTTTGCCATGCTCATCATCCACCTTTGAACCCAGTTACCCTCTGGTGGCCCGTCGAGTGTCGTCTTATCACCAAGCGCAAAGTATTTTTCGGCACCCACAGGAAGAAACCAACCGTTGTTTAGATCAGCAGAATCGAGGAAAAGGCCATTTAAAAAAGCGTCGGTATGGAGACGATCATTAGCGCCGGTCGTTAGGAAGTCATGAAATCCTTTGCCATTCATGAGGTTTTTCACTGCCGATCTCATTTCAGATCTTGAGGCGTTCTTGACAGCGGCTATTTCCTCGTTTGTCGGCACTCTTCGAGCGAGTATGATCGCGGCTCTTCTGAGCGTTTCTTCGGGGAGAGAGAGTCCAACTCCTCCCCAAAAGCTGCCTTCGTTCGTCGAGTTATCCGGAGCTACATTCTCGCCAATGAGTCCGAGAAGTGCCACGAGGTTTTTGTAATCCTCTGAGGAAGAAGACAACTGCGAACCTCCCCCATGCCCGACACCTCTGACCTTATCAAGGATTCGATCCGAGTTTCCCGGGCTAGACTGAATAAAGGTCTCAAGTGCCGTTAGGTTCCGTGCCGTCGTTTCGGCGTTCGATCCTGCCTCGAATTTTAGTCCGGTCCCTCCGGCAGGCCCCTCGTTAGTATGACAATTTACACATTTTTCCTGGACGATCTGATTTGAAACATTGGTTGTAAAAAATGACAAAGCGTCTACTGGGCCGGGGCTGCTTGAGTTTTCGTAGCAGGAAAAATTAAAAAAGGTTTCATTGTTAACAAAGTTCAAGTTCAGTAGCCGAAGTTCCTGGACGTTTTCCGCATCAACTTTTAGTGTTGCCTCCGCTGTCCATTCTGACTCAAAGAGCTGCTCGAGCTTCGATCGGTTAATCCATCTTTGTTCTTTTGGTCCAAGGGCTTCTATAAGAATCTTATTTTGGGTCCCTATCGACTGCCCCGCATGGTCGTAAAGATTTCCCGTTATATTTCTTATCGAACTTGATCCTTGGTTTATGAAACGGATGTAAGTCATGTCCTGAGAGTCAGAGCCTTCGATATTGTGCACATCTGTCTCACGCACACAATTCGTGTTGCTGATCAGGCCGCTTGGGCTGGTCAGTTTTGTCATTAGCGCAAAGTTTTTGTCGTTCTCGATTTCAAAGAGGGCAGGTCCTTCCCAGGTCTCTGCTCCAAGTGCGTCCTCGAAGTCGTTGGCCGATAAAACAGCCCTTCCACCGGGCGCTATTTGATCAGATAGCGATCCTGGCGAGCCGAGCGCTTCGCCGCTACTTGAGAAAAGGGATCCCGAGACATTTGAGGCGCTGTCACCTAGGTTAATAAAATGTGTTTCGCTTATGTTTTTACTGGATGCGTTTGTAATTAAATACACTCGGCTATTTTCACCAGACTCGAAACAGCTAAAGTTGAAAAAGGTTTCATCATTCACGAAGTTAAGATTCAAGAGTCTTAGATTCGGCATGGGTAATGATATTTTTAAGGAAGCAGTTTCAGACCACGCCGCGCCAACGGCCTCTTTTAATTTGTCTTTGTTTAGCCAGACAGCTTGTTTAGGATCGAGGCCGGAGAGGAATTCAGTATCTTGAGTCCCAATGATGCTTCCTGAGGCGTCTCTTATTGTCCCTCGGATGCTCCCAAGCGGTGTTTCGCCAATATTGATGAAGCGTAAATAGGTCTCGATCCCGCTCTCGGAGCCTTCCAGATTATGGACCTCGCTTTGTCGCACGCAATTGGTGTTGCTGACCAGTCCGCTTGGACTGGTCAGTTTTGTCATCACGTCAAATTTCTGGGACCCGGAAATTTCTAAGATAGCTGGGCCTGACCAAGGATCGATATCAAAAAGCGAAACCAGATCTTCGGATTCGATTACCAGTCGTCCATTCTTTCCTACAAAACCGTTATGCAGTTGGGCATTTTCAATTCCCACCCTTTGTCCATCGGCTCGGTATAAATTGCCCCTGAAACTTTGATCCGATTCCGAAGAATTGATGATGTGTACGAAGGTCTTATTCACTGAGTTCGGACTAGTTACAAGGTAGGCGGTGGCTCGGGTTAGATCGTCTCCAGCGGCACTGTTTGCCATCAATAGAGAGGTCAATACCCATATGTGAATTGATCTAACCATAAACTTATCGCCTTCTGCCTCCCCCAATGCTATCAGCTTAGGAGAGCGACTTCATCTGCGTCACTATGGTTTAATCGGTAATGGCTCTCGGTTCTTGAAACGGATCACTCGTTTCTCGCCAAGCTTCCGATGCATTCGAGATTTTTTTTTATCGCTAGGTACGGCAAGGTGCAGCTCTCGAGCCAAGCAAGGCCATCGGTTTCCTCGTTGAGCAAGGCGATAGAGGTAATCGATCCTGCTACGACAGCCTGATCTGCGATAACGCTCGCACTGAGAATACTTTTGAATGGGATTCCGGTCTTTGGATTCAGGAGATGGCTGTATCTCTCTCCTTCAATTTCGACGAACCTTTCGTATCCTCCTGAAGTGGTTAACGATCCGCTGCTGAGCGCTATTGTTGCGATGGTGCGTCCCTTGATAACTGGGTGAGCAATACCAAATTGCCAAGGGGCTCCGTCCGCTCTGGGTCCAATGATCGCAATATCTCCGCCTAAATTGATTAAGCCGAAGCTAATGTTTCGTTTTCTAGCCGTCGCCGCCAGAGCGTCCGCAGCGTATTCTTTAACAATCCCTCCAAAATCCAATTCCATGCCATTGATTGGCAAAAATACCTCGTCGTGATCGTATATAAGCTTCGAGAACCCAATTTTATGAAGGTGTTCTTCAAGGTCTCTTTCGTTTGGAAACTTTACGGTTTCTGGATTCCAGAGGTTTCTTAGAACTCCTGAGGTAATGTCAAAGAACCCCTTGCTTTGTTCGAAACAAACCTGCGCGTAATTGAGTAGTGCGAAGGTTTCGGCGTCAATTTTTGTCGGTCTTTTCCCGGCTGAACGGTTGATTTTCGTGAGTATCGAATCGGGTCTATAACGAGAATATTTTTTTTCAAAGTCGAGGGCCTGTTGCTTGCATTCTTTAGCAAATTCATCAAGCTCGGTTTTTTTTTCGCCCATGACTTGTATTTGGCATGGGGAGCCCATCGCCGCGAACTCGTATTTTCTCGTAATCAACTTTAGATTTCTAAATCAAAACCTGCCGACCAGAGCGTGAAATCAAGAAGAGCAGGATGCTCCTTCTTGCTCTCAGCGTGCCCTAGGGAGTTTTTTGACGAATATCTATCGAAACTCATTTTCATGCTCCATTTTCCGAGTTCATAACTGATTTGGACACCTGTTGTCGTTGAACCGAAGCCGGATAGTCGGTGGTCGCTTGACTGAGCCTCCGTCTTTGAGAGGCTGTAATTGTCGCCAAATGCATAGAAATCCGCTTCACTTTGGGAGTAATAACGAAAGCGGGGTGATATTTTGAGTTTGTCCCCTATTGATTTTTTCCAAGCTATCCCGGCGGTGTGAGAAGTTACTCCATAGTCGTCGTTGTAGAGGCGGTAGTCGGCATGGAGCGCCGCGTTTTGGCTCTCGAAATATTGTCGATATTTGAAGGAGAGGGTCCATTCTTTTTTCTCGGACGGCCTTGTATCTCTCAACTTGTAGGGGTCAGATAATAGCCCCCGCTTGACTGTATGAGAGATACCAGTAAACAAAATAGAGCTTTGGTTGATAATTTGAGTCCAGCCAGCGGCGAATGATCTAGTTTGTTTTTTTCCTTTCTCGATCCGACCGAACTTCAGTGCGTCGACGGGTTTGATTTCGTCATCAGAAAAACTAAATCCTGCGCTAACCGTTGATAGCTTGTTATTTGAATCCCATTCACCTGAAACTCCGAAACCTCTTGCGCTGTAGTCATCCTCTTTGGATCGAGTAAGCGTAAATCCGTAGCTAGAGTCCTCGTTATACTTTCTGCCTGATAGGTTCACCTGTGTACGTTTGTCTCGGATGGTTGCTCCGCTCATTATTAGGGAGGCTTCACTATCAGCGGCGTCAAAGGTGCCCCAGGGTGAGGCCCCTGACATTGCTTCTTGAGATACATAAAGGTCGCCACTCCAATTTTCTCCGAGGGGCGTTACGAGTCGAAATTGGTTTTTTTCAATGTCATACCTTTTCCCCGCACCCGACAAGATTGTCGAATTTTTAATGTCTTTCTCGTGATAGGTTGATGATAGGAAAGATAACTTCGTTGACGTCGGTTGATCAGCCGCAATGGCAGGTAGAGCGAGCGCTGCCCCTGTAAGCGCGAGAAGAGGATTTATTTTTTTCATCAGTTACATCCGCAGCCGCCGCCTGCCGCCCCGATTCCGCCGCTGGCGGCCTCTTTGCTATAAAAGACTTGCTCTAGCAAGAGGTCGTCAACAGGATCTCCGCTAATCTGCATCTCCGGTTTCGCTA
>CACFLG010000045.1 GCA_902567095.1 uncultured OM182 clade bacterium | reverse complement strand
TGGTCCGCCCTCCGCTAAGCGTGATAAGCATATCCAAGCTACATCGAGGCTTTGTCTGGCTATATTTTATCTCTTCAACCCACAGGTTTTTATTCTCAGGATTTTTCATCAAGCCGCCTCATTTTTATCGGCCTCAGTAATCGAAGGCTTAATTACGAATTTCGGAAAATTTTCGGTTCGCTTCGAACCACCAGCAGTTCTTAACCAAGATGTATGCCCAAGCCTAAATTCATCTTCTATTTTTGCGTTTGAAATCTTTTCCCAAAGCAAAACAATCTCGACATTTATTTCGTAGAGGCCATCAATGAGCGCAGAGGCTAAACAGCAAAAATCTTGGTGTTCTTCTCCGCCAGGCAAAAGAGCTAGGCATCTTTCCCTTGAATCAACGAGTAATTGAAGACTTATTCGGCTTGAATGATCCCAGTATTTTCTACCAAGCGCCCCGCCTGCACCAAGAATCAAACCACTACCTAGTTTTGCTCGGTATGTTCTGGGTAATTCCCGCCAGGAACCCTCGCAAGGCTCTAACTTAATTCGTATCCCTAAAGTCTCGGTGAGAATATTTCTAAGAAGAGAATAATTAATACGGCGATTCGCAAGGGCTACCGAAAATGTCTTCCAAAGCTCCCCATATCTTTGAGGAAACTTTTCTGACAGTGTCTCATTAGTAGGGAGACCGGAGACAGCCTCGAAAAGCTTTTTGTGAGAATAGTCGCTCTTCGACCCATTAAAAAGCATAGGGTTGAAGATTTTTCTCATCTCAAAGAGGGAATGCAAAAGCCGATCATTAAAAATATTTATGAAATCGTTCGGACCTCGGTTTCCTTCAGCTTCTTCTCTGTATAATAATTCAGAGAAAATATCTGGAAGCGGGCCATTCTGAGAACAAAGATTGAAACCATTTACAGTCATGTTCAGCTCAGACTTGGAACTCTGCTCGTTAAACTGAACATCCTCGATAAAATTAGCTTTAAAGGCAGCAGAATTTTCTCCCTTCATGCGCAAGGCGCTAAACGCCCCATCATGTTCTTCTGAGCTCTCTAGAAGTCGGAGCGCCTGGAAAAAATTGAATTCCTGACCCATCGCTCGCAGGTCTTTTACGCTAGTATTTTGTGTCCAGTCATTGGTTGCCATTTGAATACTCTTTCATTGCCTAGCTTAAGTTCCAGGGAGGAAAACGAATTTATGTGTGAAAAAAGAGCGAGATATTGGTTAAGCACTGAACCAAAAAGCGTGGGACTGCCCTCAAATTTTCGCTCATTAAGGACCAAGGTGTATTTAGTGCCTCTATAGTAACCGCGCCACCCTCCAATCTTTGACGGCGAGACACTCTCTTCCGCATCGAGTTGTTCAATGCTCTCGATTTGTCTTTGACCAACCAGGTCCTCCTGATTTACGTATAGATCGAGCGCCTGCTTCAAAGAATTTCTTGCTGTGTTGGGTTCAGATAAAGCAACGTGATATAGAGATAAATGAGAAACGAGTTGCCACTGACGATCTTCTCCCAAACTGCTTTTTCTATAGCGGGAAGGCCTGCTGATGAGCTTTATCGAATTTAGCGGACCGCTTCCAATCAAAGCTAATTCTTGCCCTACGGGCATAGATTCACATAGAGAATTATTACAACACAGTGTTTCTGCAAAGATCGTTTCACCCTTTGGAGCATCGCGCTCATGATCTGCATTAAAAAAAGAAAGCCAAACATCATTGCCTTGATTCTTGCGATGATAACTTTCCTCAAATTGAGAGATCCAGCCATATTTACCGTCGACATCTTCGGAGAGTGCAGGCGAAAAATAGGGGACCAACTCTCGCTGCTGGCCCTTCGAATCTATAGAAAAAACTTTTTCAACTCGATAAATCTCATAATCGTCAGGTCTCTGCCGATCCATTGCGAGCTTATGGCGGTATTCCTTATTACTAATCGGTATCGGTTCGCTGGTTTTCGGGAAAAGATTTATTACGGGAGCGCAGTTTAATTTAATAGAGCGTTCATTCAGAGGAATTTTTTCTGGTAATTTTTCATTCAGTATTAGAGCGAAACTTGCGAACTCTTTTACCTCCTCTTCTTTTGCAGCTGCTTCGAGACTTTCTAATCCCTTCAGCTCAAAGAACAAAAACTTCTCTGGGAAAGAAAAATAATCATGCAACAAGGTCAGGCCTAACTCCTGCTTTGAATCACGAGGAAAGATTCTTTCATCGTCATCGAATCCATTTATCTTAAATGCGCTCCGATCTAGGATTTTTCTTATATTCCCTTCGTGATCTAAGACTGCCACACCGATTAGGTGCCGATAGAGGATTTCGATAAATAGAAAACGATATTCCTCATCAACATCAATGAAAAATCTGATTGGGTTTCCAAAGTCGAGATCCCTTGCAGCTCCTGGCTGGCTCTCCCCTAGCTCAATTTTAAGGACCGATTGAACTCGAGAAAAACGTGTTTCTATTTCAGGATACTGACTACTCAATTCTTTTTTTACTGACAAGACTTCCAACGGCCAAAGTAACGTGTCATAGCAAGTGGAGAATCGACACTTTCGATAATCAGCAGAAGCCTCAGGCACCCCCAAGATATTCACAGGCTCCATCACAGAGCCACCAGGCAAGAGATATCCATCACCGAAATTTGCAGCAAAACCATCGACTTCAAATTCTGCAATCGACATTGAGGGCGTCGAGGCTACAAGCTGAGGATAAAGCTGTTGCAAAAGGATAGTTGCCAGCTTACTCGATTCGGATTCGACCATGAGCCTTAAACGAGCGTGCATCCAGGCAAAAGACTGCAAAAGATGCTCGACATGCGGATCACGTGATCGCCCCCTCGAGAATGCCAACTCCGCCGCAATATTTGGATACTTCTCTCCAAACTGAGAAGCATTATTTCGCAAAGATTCCATCTCTGACACGAAATAAGAATTTAATTGGTTTCGCGATGTCGCTACCATTTGTCGCTATCCTGTTATCGGCACAGACACACCAAAATCGTGGTCTTGGTGATTAAAATCGATCTTCCCTGAAATCAAGAAAACCTTTTTTCCAACTCGGTCTTCATGTTCAGTTACTAGAACCCTGCAGTCTTTTAACCGCGGCTCATAAAGCGCTATCACTTTTTCAACTTCTGATGCATACGCAGCCAAACTTTCGTGGTTGTCGTCGACATCAACGATACTTCTCAGCCCATAGTTCAAAACACTGTCTGGAAGTGCTGCCGTGATCGAATCCATCCCATAAAAATAACTTCTTTGAGAGAGAATCCTTTGCAACTCAGTTTCTATAGCAGTTCTTAGCTCTTTTATGCTGCTGAAAAAGAGTTTTTTTCCTCTTTTACTTGGGGAGCAGAGGCGATCAAACAGAAATCGCATGGATTGATCTTCCTCTAACTCCTAACTTAAAAATGCTCACCCCCAAACTAGGCCATCGGCCCACGATTTCTTGCGACACTCCAATCGTAAACGTAGCTCCCAGTAATCCTAGATTGACTATCTTGATTGGCGGTCGCCCATTGAATGTCGGTAAAGTTGAGAGTGATTTGTTCAGTAGCCATATCATTTGGATGTGATTGGGCCTCGACCGATGACACCATGCAATTCCACAGTTTAACGGTCATGATTGATCCGATTATGCTGCCTCCATCAAGATTTGCGTTCCGACAAAGAAATATCTGAGTCGGATTTGCGCCATCATCAATGGGTGCAGCCGATAAGCAATGCTTGTACAAGAGAGGGGATGTCTTATCTAGATATTTCGTCGCCGTAATATCGTTCAAAGAGGGGCGTCCCGAAGTTCTCGCGGCATTACTCACATCAGTTGTCATTTGTTGCTTCATGCCAAAGTGCATGGAAACTAATTCGATGCAGCCGGTCAGGTCTTCGCCCGTGTCAACCACGGTTCCGTCGATCAAACTGGCCCCTTCAAGTTCATCAAGTCCCGGTTTTAATAATACTAAATCCATAGCTTTATCCTTCTATTAATCCTTGGTTAAGCCGGCAAATCGGCGACTAAACGAATTGATGCAGTTAACTCTTCGAGCTGAAAATGCGGTCTAAGGAAAACCGTTGCTTTGTATGCACCAACCTTCCCTTCAACGTCTGTTACCTCGACCCTCGCCTCTCGCAAAGGGTACTGCGCCTTGACGTTTTGAGGGGGAGAATCATCTAGGAGTACATATTGAGATATCCAGGTATTGAGATAATCTTCAACATTCTGACGAGTCATAAAACTACCTATTCGCTCTCTCATCATTACTTTGATGTAATGCGCAAAACGAGAGGCTGCTAGCATATAGGGCAACATTGCCGAGACTTGCGCATTTTTTGTGGCAGACTCGGTCAGATACATCTTAGGTTTGTTTGTTGTTTGCCCGCCGAAGAACGCAGCTTTGTCGGTCCCTTTACAATGGCAGATAGCCATAAAGCCTAAGTCGTTTAGCTCCTTCTCTCGACGATCTGTGATGGATACCTGAGTAGGACAGGACAACGTTATGTCTCCCTCTTCCGTTTCAAAAGTATAAGCAGGCAGACCCTCGACTAAACCGCCACCTTCAACACCTCTTATCGCAGCAGTCCATCCGTATAGCGAGAAAGCATTCGTAATCCTCTGTCCTAAGACATAGCTGGGGTTGCCCCAAAGAACTTTTTTGGCGTCCACTTGCTTGAAAGATTCCTCAAATTCTATGCCATCATCTCCCTTAGAGACCGCCATAACTGGGTTGCCTTGCTTGTCTCGAACTAACTCTCCCTCTTCGTCAAGCTCATAACGATTTAGACTTACGTCTTCATCAAAGAAAATTCCTTCCACAGGATTATCTTCATGATGGTAAGGAAGTCGCATCATGACCTTCGGAAGGGTCAGGGTCAGATATCTCGAATCCTCGCTCTCTCTAAAAGACCGCCATTTAATTAACTCGGCGCTCTCAAATATCTTTGAAAGATCTCTTGGTTTATGGAGCTCTGCGAAGTCTTCCATATCAAAAAGCTTCGCGTAGGCGCTACTAATAAAGGGTGCGTGAGCTGCCGCAGCAACGTTGCTTAGCTTTTCCATAAAGTTTGCGTCTCGGGCACTTCTTCCCAACTCATAATCGCCAATGAGCAAACTGTAAGGCTCCCCACCAAAGGTACCGTATTCATTTTCGTAAACAATCTTAAATAACGCGCTTTGATCAAACTCGACTGCTTTATCAAGATCTTTGTAGAGATCGTCGTAGCTGATATTTAATAACTTCAGCTTCAGGTCCGAACTGGTTTCGGTATTCGTGACAAGATAGTTCAACCCACGCCAACTAGCCTCCATAGTTTGGAAATCATCATGATGCAAAATATAATTGAGCTGCCGACTGATCATTTTATCTTTTTGAGATATGCGAGCCGAAATTAGACCGCTTATATTGACATCATCACCAGCTTTCTTGAGAAGGTCATTCTCAACTAAAATCTGCAATGTGAATTCGGCTATCAGCTCAAGCGCGTAAGGAACTTGGCTTTCTTCCAATGTCATCTTGCCCAAGTTAAGCAAGTCATATATGACAGAACCCTCTCCGCGCTCCTTTGCCGGGAAAGCTGCAAGTATTGCTGCGTCTCTGTCCTTAGAATCCTTGATCTGCGCGGTCTCTTCCAACGCTTCTTTCGCGTTATCAACCGCCTCTTTAAGTTCATCGGACTGATCAGAAAATTCTAAAATTCCGTCAATAACTTTCAAAAGCGGATCATTCCCATCCAGCTTCCCTAGAAAATCTCTAAGCCTTGAGCGCTGATCATAAATTGACTTTAGATCTGCTACCTGCTGCAACACAGCGACAGGGTCAAATCCGTCCAGATCTTTAAACTTAATTCCAACGCTTAAGGTAGCTCCACTGCCAGGCAAAGTCCGAGGAACTTCGAAGGCGACTCTTGGTTCAATCGATTCCATAACCTTATTGAAATTGTCCCGATCTATCTGGACCATTTTTCTGTCACGCACAGGCGGCAGTGCTTTTTCAGATTTACCAGATAGGGGCGCTAGTATTCCTACGATAAACGGAATTTCTTTCTTCTCCGCCGCTCCACCCGTCTCTACATCATAGGTGATCTGAACACGCGGTGAACGTACCCTATTCAACTTGTGTTGTGTGCTTTCTGACATTCTCATGCACTCCCATTTCTAATGTAAATTTCTCTGCCACCGTGGTGACGTTTCTTTAAGACTCCCTCAGTCACAAGATGTGCTAAGGCAGCTCGGATAAGAGACCTCTCGTCTCTTAACCTTTGCCTTGAAACCCACCAATCAGAGATGCCCTCTAAGGTATCTCCAGCTTCTGGGTGAGAATCAAAGTATTCCTCTATCTCGCGCGCCACGTTCTTAATCTTAGTTTCGTCGCGCCCGTCATCGTGATTAGCTTTCGCCGCATTCATCGTGGCCATAGGTATCCTTTTATGCCTTTAAAGTTTTTCAACGACGTTAAGTAATACAATCATCGTGCCAACTCTTAAAACCTACGTATGATATTGTTTTTTATATAATTTTCATTTTTCGAGATTTTTTAAGTGGGGTAAACAAACCCCATTATTTTATTTATTCAAAGAACACTAAATCAGAAAAATAGGGAGGTGCGTGGAAGTGAGGCCAAAAAGTCCCATGTGGCAAAAAAGGCCCAGGCGAATAGATTTTTTTTGAAATAGCTAAAGCGGGTTAGCGAATAAAGGGCTCAGACATAGGTCTTCCTGTCCAACCCGTGTTTTTGCATTAATCGACTGAAAGCACGTCTCTCTTTCTTCGCAATAGTAGCAGCGCGAGAAATATTTCCGCCCGTTTCTTCAAGAAGCTTGTGTAGATATTCTTTTTCAAACTGTTGAATGAGCTTCGCTTTCTCGATAGCAAAGCTCTGGAGTTCTTCGTCAACAACCTCTGTCTCTTCATCAAAGTTATGATTAGGAAAAAGGTATCCGATGTCACTAATATAATCCGCGTCCGTCATCAAAAAAGCCCTTCGTATGGTCGTCTCTAACTCACGGACGTTACCTGGCCAAGCATAATTGGAGAGTTCGTCAATGATTTCATTAGAAAGATATTTACCTGAATGGCTCTCTTCCATCGCGAGCTGCGCCAAATAGTATTGAGCCAGAAGATGGATGTCCTCACCGCGTCTTCTCAAGGGAGGCATTGTCACATTAAGAATATCCAAGCGGTACATTAAATCCTGTCTTAACAAATCCTTTTCTATCAACTCTTGAGTATCTTTATTTGTCGCCGAAATAACCCGGACCTCTACATTTTTGACCTTGTTACTGCCGATTGGTCTGATTTCTCCCTCTTGTAAATAACGTAGCAGAGAAACTTGGGCCTTTGGGCTCAAGGCATCTACCTCGTCTAAAAAAAGAGTCCCGCCGTTAGCAGTTTCTAAAAGACCGACCCTATCGGTTGACGCGCCTGTGAAGGCGCCTCTCTGATGGCCAAACAATTCGCTTAAAATTAATTCATCAGTAAACGCTCCGCAGTTAATCGGAACAAATGGTTGTCCTCTCCTGTCACTAATGTAATGAATAGCTCTGGCAACGAGTTCCTTCCCGGTCCCGCTTTCACCTCGAATAAAAACAGATGAGTTATTGCTCGCAACTTTCTTGATACTTTTCATCGCTTTAGCATAGGCTCGCGACTTGCCCAGTAGATTAAGTTGAATATAAAATTCTTCATCTACCTCTTTACTGTGGAATGGCAATCTCTGAATAATTCTTTGCTCGCAATGAGAGATCGCTTGAGCGATCTCCTTTCCCGAACCTGTCCAATGAATAGAATAACCTGTCTTCTTTATAAGCGAACCCGGCCTTTCCAAAAATACATCAATAACTTCTGAGTGGTTTGGATTGAAGGGCGATGTTGGCTCGGCCTGTTTTTGAGAAATGTCCTGAAAAAGACGTATGACAACAACAGGATGTTCTTCGGCTATTCGATACTTGGAACTACGTTCAAACCAATCTACTTCTTTTACACCCTCTCGAGACAGAGAGAGAAGGAAAGCCGTCCGATGGCCAGCTTTAAGGAAAGAAACAACTTGAACTTTTGTGTCACCGAAAATCATTTACTGCAAAAGCCTTGATTTGGGTAAAACATCATATTGCTGAAACGTTAATATTGGAACCATTATTTCCAATTACCCAGTAACCGAAATCCAAGAGGCTATCTCGATAGCAACCATACCCACTAAAGCAGCGCTACCTACGAAGAAAAATAAAAACCGATGCATCACCGAATTGTATGTGCACTGTATGATCGAATGGATAACCCTTGAGGCGACGTAGACCCAGGCTAAAAGAATTTGAGAACTCCCTGCTGTGCCTGCTAGAGCCAGGGCTATTGCCAAGGCATAAAAAAGCGTTGGTTGCTCGTGTAGGTGGTTATAGTTGTCGCTAACTCTGCGCTCTTTACCGGGCAACTTCACTGCAACGTCGGACGCGTTCTGAAGCTCCTGCGCTGATATATTATTTTTCATCAAATAAGGAAGTCGAGTAGACATCATCCAAACGAAGATCACCAACGTCCATGCAACAAGCACGATGACTGGTTCAAGAATTGAATTTTCCATTTTACTTTTCCCAAAAGTTTTAAAAAAAAAGTATAACTTTTTTTCTGATTAATAAGCGAAGCTAATTCCAAGAAATGATTCTCTCAGGAACTATTAACAGCTTTGCGGTTTTCTGGAGCCCTGGATCGAGACTTTTTTGGCAATGAAGGGCCACTTTTTTCACTAACTCTCCTGCTGCCGTTTCATTCCAATACCAATTTTCGAAAGCACTAATCTCACTAGCGCTAGGCTGCTGAAGAGCGGCTTCAAGGTAAAACGCGTTCAAATCATCGGTAGCTAGCTTTAGCCTTGATGAATCAGATTTAGAATTCTGCTCTTCACTAAAAAAGGTATGAATAAACGGCGCTAAATCTTCGAGATCGACGTCAGAAATACCGAAAGAAGTTTTTCCAAAGACCGTTTTCCTTCTTTCAAACCAAGGCTTGAGAAGAGCGATCTCATTCTTAACATTCTCTAATAAGCTTTCTTCCTTCTCCTTGTTAAAAGATATCGGACAAACCCACTCTTCAGGGCTCTCGCTAATCTTAGGTGCCTCTTCAGAAAATTCCGAAAAAATTGGACTATCTGTTTGTGTGAACAATCCCAAGGCTGCGTCCAAAACTCGATGCTGAAACGAGGCATCTTCTGGTGATCCGAATGGCCTCCCAAGAATAAAAGGCACGGATAACACCCTTGGTGGAGCTATCTTCTTCGCCTGCTGAGGAACTAGAGATAAAGCCACCGTTGGAATTCCCGCTCTTTCAAGATAATGAGCTAGCCCGCAAACTGCGCGCGTGCACGCCGGTCATATGGGTACTAGAATTACCGCGTCTATCTTTTCAGCAAGAAGGTTCTTTGACAATTGCGCCGCGGCAGGGCGCAATTTTTCTGGTGAAATGGCTCCCATGAAAGAATAATGATAACGGGATAATTCTCCAATTTCTTTGGCAGCAACTTTTTCCCTAAGCCTATCAATCGGGAAGACTACATTGCAGTCCCAAGCGAACCCGGTCCGATCAAAATTAACCGAAACATGGCTCATTACCAAATCTCTTTCGTCTTGAGAATCAATTATTCGATAATCAATAGAGTCCATTGAAAAAGCTGGATCTCCTCGGTGCATGAGTCCCGCCGTTGAAACTAGGGCAACTTTTCTTTTTCGGATAGGCGGACCCTGAACAGCCTCGGTCAACCCATAGTCGGGGACTGGGATATTCAAGAAGACTTTAGGGACGTCTGAACTTTTCAATTAGTTTTCTGTTTTTTATAAATTTTTTTTCATGGCGATAAACATACTTTGGGTGTCATCAAATGCCGTAAAGCTGGAAATTTTTCCATCGACTATCTCGAACTTGTGCAGAGACTCTGTCTCCAACCCTTTGGCCGTCATTTTTAGATGAACGATCACAGTATTAGCTACCGTGTAACGATTAAGCTCGGTTAAGTTAAAGTCTGGCCAATGAACTGGCAGGACCTCAAAGACGTTTTCTATTGTCGCTTGTGTGCCTTTGTGGGAACCAGATTGCGGAAGATCTCCAAGTATCGTGAATGTTAAATCCTTAGAATGCAAGGCACTCCAACCCTCCATATCACCAGCAGAAAATGTCTTATAGGCTTTCGTAACTACCTGTGAAGGCGAGAGCTCTTGTCCTGAATTTTCGGCTGTTGCAAGAGCAGCAAAGTTAATCAGAATAATACTGAACAAGATTTTTTTCATCGGGAACCTCCATGTTTTGGTTTAAATTTCTTTAGCGCGGGAATATCGGATTACAGGACTTTCTTTTCTTAAACGATCATTTTTTTTTAGTCCATCAGATTCGCAAATAAATAAAAAACGCTCAAGCGAACAGTGCTTTTTGTTCAACCGATCATCACAGTGCCTACTATGAAATATAGCTTTGTTTTCGGTAGCGGCGTAACACGCAGCCTCTGCTTTTCGTAAAATTTCTGTCTTACTAGCCACGTTGTAATTTTTACCAAAACGCCACTTATTTTTGTGCGCCACCACCACTTCATTGTCATCTGTGTTCACTATCGAGGGCGGCTTGTATTCATATATTGAGCTACACCCAATGCTCATAAAAGAAAAAGCTATGAGAATCAGGTAATTTATTTGGACTTTGAATAGTTTCGAATTCTTGAACATAGATTCATAATAGCGGAATAAAAACGACTTTTTGAATACATCCTAGCAAGGCATTCTCATTCCTGTAGCTATCTTTAGAAAGCTCCCCTTATCATAAGACCGGACAGGCCTCGAGCGGTGGTATCCACAATCGCCCTCTCTGCTTGTGTTTTTCTATCGAAGGGACCGATTAAAACTCTATGTAATCCTGGTCCAACAGTATTTACAAAAATAGTCTGCTGAGTATATCCCTCTAAAATTGTCTCTGCCCGCATTCGATCAGCATTTCTTTCCGAGGAAAAAGCACCCAATTGGACGTAATATTGCTTTGCAACGTTATCATCGCGTTCGGTTGACGAAAAAATTTTTTCAACATCCTCTATTTTCAGGGTCTCTAAGACATCTTCTTTTGCCTTATCTATCAACTTCTCAAGTTGAAGCTGTCGAGAAAGGTCGGAGGGGTCAAGCCCTTCCCAAGGAGCTTGTTTGAAGAAAAAGCTGACGCCGAAACCAAGGAGTAGACCAAAAGTAAATCGGAACATTTTACGGTACCTTCGAAAAACTTCACGACTGAGACTTTAGCATTAACAAAAATGTTACTCACCCCAAAAGTGAGGAACTCCATTGAAAAATAAATTACAACCGCCTGCA
>CACFLG010000044.1 GCA_902567095.1 uncultured OM182 clade bacterium | reverse complement strand
AAGCAGGTAAGAGTTAGTGACTTCCTCTGTTGGGTTAAACAATAGAAAAGCGGCGGTCATCATGACGACGGCTCCCACAGCCATCCACGGTTTTCGCCTTCCGAATTCGCTTTTTGTGCGGTCACTCAGGTAGCCGATTAGCGGATCGGTAATTACGTCAGTAATCCGAGCCAGCATAAGAATCAGTCCGATGTGGGCCAGTTCTAAGCCAAAATCGGCTGAGTAAACATAGGGAATATAAAGGGTGATTGGGATCGAGCTCAAATAGATCGCGTATTCCGGAATGCCAAAAGCGACTAATTTAGAACGAGGAATTTTTTTTGCGGATGAGCCCATAAACTATTTTTCTTTTTGGATTTATTCTCTATCGTGAGCATTGCCTTAGCAACTGTTATGGGCAGGTTTTAAGGGCCGGTCTTGCTATCCAATTTTTTTAAAGCCTGGTTTTCCCTTTTCCACCAAAAATTTTGCTAATTGCCGGACCTTGGATTTTTTATCTTTCGTACTCAAAACACCTTTTGCTGTAGCGACCCAAGTATCTGTATTTAATTCATGCAAAAAATAGCCCCTTTTCTCCCCATTATAAAATTTAATTTGCCTATTTTTTTTTAAATTCGTCCGAACTGGTTTTGATAGAGGTTCAGGCCAGTTCGCAGATACCGATGAACCCACAAATTCTATTAGTTCAGTTTTATCGTTGAGGAAGGGATCGTCTTTAGCGTCTATCGCCCAAAAAGAATGCATGTCGCCGCTGAGAACTAGAGGATGTCCGGGGCTTATTTCTATTGCATTGATGATTTCTTGCCTGTTTTCTGGATAGGCATCCCAAGCACCAATATATCTTAATTCTTTTTTATTATTTTCCAGACGAAACGGTAAAAATGGACCAGGCGAGGCAATCACATTCCATGAAGCACGGTTGTTCCTTAAATTTTCTACTAGCCAGTCGGTTTGCGCTCGACCTAACATCGTTCTATTTTTTTCAAACAGTTCATCGCATTGAGGTCTGAAATTTCCGAAGCCGAGGCTTGACTGCAAGTCTTGGTCACAGATCCCTCTTTCTGATCTAAATTGACGTGAGTCCAGAAGTTTGATCTCAGTGAGCTCTCCGATTTTTATGTTTCGGTGCAAACGAAATTCGTTGGCACCAAGAAAGGGGAAGCCTCTGACGGGCATGTGCTCATACCAAGCTTGATAGGCGGCCGTTCTCTTTTTTATCGTTTCTGTTGAATTATCCTCAACTGCGTCGTGATTATCGATCATAGTAAAAAAGGGGATTTGTGCGTGGGCGTTTTGTAGATACTCTTCTGTTTTGTATAAAGCGTGCCGCAATCTAAATTCTTCTAGAGATTCCGGTGCGCTTTCTGTTTCATGCCTCCGAAAATTTTCTCCGAAAGATGTGTCGTAGATATAATCTCCCAGATGCAAAATGAAGTCGGGTTGGTCCGCCATCATGTGATCGTAGGCCACAAAATAACCGTGAGCATAATTTTGGCAAGAGGTGGTTACGAACTTCAAGTTGTCGGATTCGTTTTTTGAATAATGGCAAAGTTTTTGTCCTTCCAATTCTTGAAAAGTAATCTCCGCATTGGAATCGGTACCAATAAACTTGATTTGGTTCTAGACCAGAGAGATCAATGTGCACTGAGTGGGCTAGCTTCTCGGATGCCGAAATCCATCCTCTTCTGACTATTTTTTTCATTTTTGGATCACGAGATAGGATCCATGAGACAGGTATTTCCTTTCGGCCAAGGCCCCCGTCAGGTTGCGAAGGATCCGGAGCTAAACGAGTCCAAAGAACGAATCCGTCGGTTGTACAATCGCCCGAAGCGACACCCAACGAGAAGGGCGATCCCTTAAAATTACGTTTCTCATTACCAGCGGATTTAATCGATAGACCGGCTGCCATGAGAGATGAAAGTATGAAGTTCCTGCGTTTCATACGCGCCTGTGAGTTTTCACCCGCAGACAGAATATAACGGCTCGAGCGGTGCGAACAGCAAAATCTGCGGTTTTACCAAAATCGGATATTAAAATTAAAACCTCTTAGCCTATAATGCTGTCAAATAGGAAAAAATGGTTATAAGAAATGAGCAACCTACTTGACAAGCTATTTGAAAGAACCAAGTTAAATCGACGATTACATTGGACGACCATCGCTTCTGAGAAGACTTTGCTTGCGGTCATTGGATGTCTAACTGTTCTCGCAAGCATTGACTATGTCTGGGATATGTTTCAAGCGATGTCGATCACGCTGCCGGATCTGTTCATGCTTTTTATTTACGCTGAGATTATTGGCATGATCGGAGCTTTTTATTCAACCAACCGAATACCTGTGACGCTTCCTATCATCATTGCCATGACCGCGTTGTGCAGATTAATCGTCATGCAGAGTAAAGACATGGAACCAACAATTCTTCTGGCGGAGGCAGGCGCCGTTCTTATTCTTTCGGCAGCGGCCTACCTTATGAGTTTGAAAGATAAGATTAGCCTTAAAAAATTGGAAGAGACCGACAATTAAAGTGTTTCAAAAAACTAGAATATCCTTCTTTATAGTCGCCCAGTGGAGACCTAATGAAAGAGAAAACTTTTGATTTGAAGAAGTTCGAGGTCCAGTCGGATGTTGTGCTCGACATCACGCTCAAATACGCGTTAGTTGGTGAGGTCAATAACGAAAAAGACAACTGCATCCTCCTGCTCACATCCTACTCTGCAACACATGAAGATGCCTTAGATCTAATACCAGATCCGGAGCTTTTCGATACTTCTGAGTACTGCTTTATCATCGTTAACATGATTGGAAATTCTGCTTCATCCTCCCCAAGTAATGCGGAGAAGCCTTTTGATGGCCCTAGATTTCCTAACGTAACGATCCGCGACAACGTTTGTGCTCAGCATAGGCTTGTGACGCAAGAGCTGGGTATTACGAGATTGCGATTGGTGATGGGATATAGCATGGGTGCATTACAAACTTTTGAGTGGGGCTGCCAGCATTCCGATATGATAGATTCTATACTGCCGATTTGTGGAGCAGCGAGAGTCTCGAGGCATAACTGGTTGTTTTTAGAGAGTGCGAAAGCGGCGCTTCAAGCGGATCAGAATTTCGAGGGCGGAGACTATAAAGCAGTGCCTGAGGTCGGAATGGACGCTTTTGCAAAAGTCTACGCAGCTTGGGCTTTCTCTCAAGATTTTTTCAGAGAAGAGCTCTATAAGAATTTGGGGATGGACTCAGTTGAAGAAGTTATCTTATTTATGAAGAACTACTTTGGTCGAAGAGAGCCGAATGATCTAATTGCGATGATCGAGACTTGGCAGTCCGCGAACATAGCTTATAATCATGAACATAAAGGCGACTTTGAAGCAGCCTTAAGAAATATCAATTGTAAAGCGATTGTTATGCCTGGTAGCACTGATCTTTATTTTCGGGTTGAAGACAGCGAAAATGAAGTCAAACATATGCCGTATGCGGAACTGAGAATTATAGATTCAAAGCTTGGTCACGTTGTGGGCAGCGGAATGGATCCGGTTGGTAGGCATTTGATTGGCTTGTCGATGAAAGACCTTTTGGTTACATAGTTATTTTTCTTGACTGCGCTAAAGACCAAAATTCAGCTATGGGGCGTTGGAACTGCGCGAACGATGCGTGTTCATTGGATGCTGCACGAACTCGACTTGCCATATCAAACGTTTCCCATCAAGGCGAGGTCGGGAGAAACCCAGACTGATTCCTACCTTGACATAAATCCAAAGGGAAAGATTCCCACACTAGTGCATGACAAATTTGTGCTATCCGAGGGCTTTGCGATTTTGAGATATTTAAGCAATCTGTCCTCGTCAGAGGACAAAGATCAATTTCAGATTTCTATAGAAGGACAAGCAACTTACGATGAGTGGGCCTCTTTCATTCTAATGGAATTAGATGCCACAGCTTTGTACGTAATTCGTAGACATAGAGATTTGGAAGAAATATACGGTCGTTCATCAGAAGCGGTAAGGTCAGCCGAGAAGTATTTTGAAAAAATGTTGCTCGCAAGATGCGGAGAAGTTGATTTTACCGGTTACGTTTGGGGAGATCGATTTTCTGAAATTGATATTTTATTTACCACAGTCTTAGACTGGGCTCATTTTGCTGGCATAAAGCTGGAAGATAAATTTGTGTGCTATGCTCGGCGTATGCATTCGCGAAAAGCTTACCAGCAAGCTTACGATGTTAATTACACCTGACTTGAAGTTTATTAATTTTTGATTAAACGTTTCGAGCTTGTCTTGGTTCTTGGGTTCTCTAAGGTTACTCTGGAACAGAGAAAAACTCTTGGTGTTTAAACATCTTTCGTAATTTTTTGGATCGGCAGGCAGTTGTTAACAGTGACTCCTACGAGGGGCCCATCGGTGTTTCTCTCTCGAGAATCTCATGGGGGCTTTTCCCGCCCGAAACTGAAAAAAAAATGTATTGGTGGGGTTTCCCTAGCATCGGACTTGGTGCCGTCAACCAATTTCTTAGCATGTTCTTGCTTTATTATTACAATCAGATACTTGGGTTATCTGCCGCTTTAGTGGGTCTAGCATTGTTCATCTCGGTGGTTTTCGATGCTGTCTCAGATCCGCTGATCGCTTACTGGTCTGATCGTTACCAAGGTGAGTTTGGAAGGCGGATACCGTTCATGTTCGCCGCTATAGTTCCCATGAGTTTGAGTCTATTTGCCCTATTTGCTCTCAACCTCGGTGACGCAGATTGGATTTTGTTTAGCCAACTGACCGTGTTAATCGTTGTTTTTCGAGTTTCTCAAACACTTTTTTTTGTGCCACGAATGGCCTTAGGTGTTGAACTATATAAGGACTACACGGATAGGAATCGATTAATAAGTGCGGCAGAAGTTTTTGCACTTGCAGGAATCTCTCTTTGTATGGCCCCCATCCTTCTCCTCATGCCTGATTGGGATCAGGCACATCTTTACCCTTGGGCTGCCTTGTGGGTTTCATTTTTATTGGGTTGGTCCGCTTTTATGGGCACGTCTAAACTCAGCGCGGTTGAGAAAAATTCTTTTCAGTCTAATCGGATTGGGAAAGCCGCTAGATTTTCTTGGAAACAATTGGGGCGGGAGGCAGTTGCTCTGTTTTCAAATAAGAACTGGATGACACTACTTTTTGCTTTTTTGTTTTTCAGTTTAAATGGCGGTATTCAGGGAGGAGATTCGATCTACTTTAATAACCACCTTTTCAAATTTTCTCCATCCGATCTTTTTTGGAGTGGTCCCCTTATGCTCGGCGGCTCCCTAGTTGCCGCGCTTTTGGTGTCAAAAATATCAAAAGGACAAGACAAGAGAAGGCTTGTGATAATTTCGGGGAGCATGAGTTTCGTAATCGCTCCGCTGCTCCTTGGCTTAATGGCTGCTGAGCGATACTTTGGATATGACTTTCTGCCAGAGGCAGGGGATGGGGTCCTTAGTCCGCTCTGGTGGCTTTGGGCGTTCCACGGGTTTCTTAACGGCGGTATTTGGATTTTTTTTATCATTCTAGTGCAGTCTATGTTTGCAGACGTTGTTGAAGAACATCAAGCAAAGACTAACTCCAGATCTGACGGGCTCGTGCTTGTTGGGAGCAATCTCGTTACCAAATTAGTCGGGAGTGTGGGTGTGCTTCTAGCGGGAGTGATTATAAAATGGGCCGGATTTGATGATGCTAGCAGTCTCGAATTAAAAGAGGTGGCCGTTTATAACTTAGCCGCGATAAAAGTAGCAGTTTCTCTTCTTTTAGTTCCCCTAGGTCTGCTCTGTCTGACAAGATATACCTTGTCTGCGGAACAGCATTTAAGAAACTTGCGTAATCTAGGTTACGAAAAAGAGATCTGAATACAGCAAGATCCCATGTTTTACTAATTTTTTATTAATATTGAGGAGAGAGAAAAATGACAGTCACGGCGGTAACAAGTTGGGAGGGAACACCCGAAGCTATTGAAAACCTAGTCCTGGGATCAAAGGCCTCTGCACCGGTTCATAAGGAGATGGGTGCGAAAAATCCGCGCCTATGGAGAGCGGTGGCGGGCGGAGGAATGGAATCTGCTTTTTACTCGTTAGAGTTTGAGAGTCATGCCGCTTACGGTGCCTTCAATGATGCGATGATTGGTTCCGAGTGGTGGAATGAGCAAATCATCAAGGCTGCCGGGTCAGCTTATCCGACGTTAAAGAATCTAGGAACGACAGTTTACTACGACGCGATTGAAGTTTGATAAAAAGGCGAGCCCCCTGAAAGGGGGGCTCTTTCTATGCAAATTCAATCCATCATATTAAATTGTTCTTCTATCGTCGCAAAGTTTCTGGTGCTGCATGACGCCGCCCTGTTAAATATCACCATTCCTTTGTCTCCGGCTCCTTCTGCAAACCATCCCTGAAAGCCCTTGCCCATTTCTTCAAAGTTCGGCCAGACAGTCATTAGGGCAAAGGTGCCTGGTCTCATATCTCCGGAGAAGGGTGTAAATATCCATTGACCAGCCTTGCCTTCTATCGATTCGGTGTATTTCTCTACGATTTTTGTAAGCTGTCGAATGTCGTCCATGGTCTGTCCCTCGTTAAGCTGACACATCCAGAACTCGGCGACTGCCGAATTACTGGCGCTTGAGCTATGATCATCCCCATAAGCGCTGATTGAAAAAAGCATAAAGATTGAAGTGACTACTGAGAAGATCTTCTTCATATTGTTTAACCTCTGTTATTAAAGTGTCGAGAAAGTTTTTAAACTACGCCAAAAGCAAGCATTGCGTCGGCTACCTTCACGAAGCCTGCTATGTTTGCACCTTTCACGTAATCACAACCGCCATTACTTAGATGTCCCTTTCCATATTCAGCGCAAGTATCATGAATTCCCTTCATAATATCTTTCAATTGATCTTGAAGTTGATCTTCGGACCAAGAAATCCGACCTGAATTCTGGCTCATCTCTAAACCCGATACAGCGACACCGCCTGCATTGGACGCTTTCCCGGGCGCGTACAAAATCCCAGCATCTTTGAAGACATGAACGCCATCTAGATTTACAGGCATATTGGCACCCTCGCTAACGGCAATACAGCCATTTTTGACCAATGTTTTAGCTTGTTCTCCATCCATTTCGTTCTGCGTAGCGCAAGGTAGCGCTATGTCGCAGGCAATGCCCCAAGGCTTTTCTCCCGCATGCCAAGATGACCCACTGAATTTATCTGCGTATTCTGACAGAGGGGCGCGAGCGACGGTTTTTTGGTGCTTCACCCAATCTATTTTTTCTTGAGACATACCGTCTGGGTCATGAATGAAGCCCTGAGAGTCTGACAGTGTAATCACCTTACCTCCAAGCTGCAGTACTTTCTCTGCCGCGTGAGTAGCGACGTTTCCTGATCCAGAAATCACCGCCGTTTTGCCTTCGCAAGAATCTGACTTTGTGCCGAGCATGTTTTGCATGAAGTAAACGGCTCCATAGCCAGTAGCCTCTGTTCGGACCAAGCTGCCGCCAAATTCCAATCCCTTGCCTGTGAGCACTCCGGTGAACTTATTGCTGATTCGCTTGTATTGACCGAACATATATCCAATTTCGCGTGCGCCTACCCCAATATCTCCTGCTGGCACGTCGGTGTCTTCTCCTACATGTCGGTATAGCTCAGTCATAAACGACTGACAAAAACGCATGATCTCGTTATTCGATTTTCCTTTGGGATTGAAATCCGATCCGCCTTTGCCTCCGCCCATCGGTAAACCCGTGAGTGAATTTTTGAAGGTTTGTTCAAAGGCAAGGAATTTTAAAATACTTTGATTAACGCTTGGATGAAAACGAAGTCCCCCTTTGTATGGGCCAATCGCGTTATTGTTTTGAACTCTGTAGCCTCTTTGAACTCGAATGCTCCCGTTGTCATCTTCCCAGCAAACACGAAAGCTAATAACTCTGTCAGGCTCGGCTATTCTCCTAAGAATTTGGGCTTCATGGTAATGAACCTTGTCTTCCATGAAGTCATAGATGTCTTCCGCAACCTCCCTAACCGCTTGAATAAATTCGGTCTCTCCAGGGTTTCTTCGTTCAACTCCTGCCATAAACTGTTCTAGATCTACATGGTCCGCTACGCTCATACTTCCTCTCCCGCGCTTTAGTTTGATTGATAGTCGACTAAAACATGTTTTCAGTTTTTTTGAAAGTTATAAGCTGCAACGTTACTTATTTGGATTGTCAGGGACAAAGGCTTGCAGCAGGTAGCGCAGTAGAGTGTAAGTTTAAGTTGATTTCAAATAGAAATTAATCCAAGAGCAAAGATAAATCGACGGCTTTAATGTTTTTAGTCAGCTCTCCCATAGAAATAAAATCGACTCCTGTTTTAGCAATTTCAAGCAAATTATCAGCGTCACTGATCCCGCCTGAGGCCTCCAATTTAGCTTTTTGTTTTGCAATTTTTACTGCTCGAACCATGTCCGATATTGAGAAATTGTCTAACAATATCCAATCAGGTTTGTGTTCTAACGCGGTTTTCAACTCATCAATTGTTTCTACTTCGATTTCTATTCTAGCCGAGTTGTTGACTTTCTTAGCTTTTTTTATCGCGTTTGAAATTCCGCCTGCTGCTTTGATGTGGTTTTCTTTGATCAAAAAAGCATCGAAGAGACCGACTCTATGGTTTTGGCCTCCTCCAATTTTGACAGCATATTTCTGCGCTAACCGCAGCCCTGGAATTGTTTTTCGGGTGTCGAGGAGCAGGGTATTCGTATCTTTGATTCTTTCAGTCAAACTTCGAGTTTTTGTAGCAACGGCAGAGAGAATCTGCAAAAAATTAAGCATGGTGCGTTCAGCAGTCAAAATACTGCGGGCTTTCCCCTCTAATCTGACCAATTCTTCCCCAGAGCTTACTTGTTCGCCATCATTGAACTGCCATCTGGTTTTGACTTCGGGGTCGACTTGAAAGACAGTTTCCTCTGCCCAAGCCTTTCCGCATAGCACCGTCTGTTCTCTTGTGATTACTTTCGCGGACGCTTTTGTAGACTCTCCGATTAGTTCTGCAGTAAGGTCACCATCTCCAATGTCTTCAGCCAGTGCCTGTTTCACTGTATTTTTAAGGTCAGAAAAATAGTCCATTCGTTTGCTCTATATGTACTTTTGCCTCAGAGTTAAAGTTTTCCCTGTTTGGGTGAATTCGATTTTGCTGAGCGCACTCATGCCTAAAAGGATAGCCCCACTTGGCATACCTGGATTGATACTGGCCTTAATATTATTTAGGGTGATTTTTCCGATTTCAAGTCTCGCTATATTCGTTTCGTGAATTACTACTCTACCGTTGGCGGTAATAGCAACACCTTGCCTTCCAAACTTTAATCTAAGTTCCCTAGCCGTAGATTCGGGTATTACGACGTCGGTTGCGCCGGTATCCAAAAGAAATGTGACTCTTTCGCCATTTATCTTCCCGTTAACCACATAATGTCCTTGTCGATTCTGGACTAAGGCAACTTCAATCGAGTTAGCGAGTACTTTTGTCTCGGGAGAAAGATTAGGGTTTTGTTTTTTTTGCTCTATGCCAGAAAAAAAGTAGGTCAGCATTATCATCCCGACTACCAAAGCCGCGGTCATCATTGCCTGTCCAGTGCGTTTTGTGTTCATTAATAAGCTGGTATAAATAATTTCGACAATTAATATGATAAAACTAAAGTAGATTCTCGTCGATTGGATTAAAGGTAAAAGTTTGAAGATAAAAGACCACTTGTTGACTGACGCTCGGTTTATTCACAGTCCGAATCAAGATGATCGATCAGCTACCGATTTAATTTTAATCGTTATACACGGGATCAGTCTCCCCCCAGGCGATTTCGATTCAGACGACATAATCTTACTCTTTACAAATCAGTTAGATTGCTCAAAGGAAGCGTATTTCGATTTGCTGGATGTGAAAGTAAGCAGTCATATTCTCATAAGGAGAGACGGTGAAATCATCCAGTTTGTTCCCTTTAATCGAAGGGCTTGGCATGCGGGAGAATCGAGTTTTAAAGGAATGACTGGGTGCAATGATTTTTCAATAGGAATTGAGCTCGAGGGAACTGATGACACCCCGTACTCAAAAGAACAGTATCTTGCTTTGAATTCAGTTATCGACCTAATTCAGTCAGAGTATGGCAACTTGTCGCTTAAAGGGCACAGTGACATATCGCCAGGTCGGAAGACTGATCCGGGCAGTTGCTTTGATTGGTCTAAAGTCGGTTCAGCCGAGCCAAAGAGACCGTTGCATTGAAATGCTTAATTTCGTTCTGCCTTTTTTGTTTTTTTTCCCTTAGTTCGCACTCGGAGGGACTAAGCTTAACGGATGATTCAGGCAGGTTAATTGAAATTGATGAGCCTCCAAAGACCATTGTTAGTCTCTCGCCGCACTTAACCGAACTGCTATTTGATCTTGGTGTGGGTCAAACGGTGGTTGGTACGGTTAGTTTCTCTGATTACCCAAACTCAGCTAAATCTATACCAAGGATTGGCGACGCCTCAGCACTGAATCTGGAGCGCATAATTCAAATGGAGCCGGATTTAGTAATAGCTTGGCTTTCTGGAGGTTCTTTCCAAAGTGTTGAACTCTTAATTGGATTGGGCTTGAAAGTTTATGTGAACGAAATTAGCTCTCCAAGAGACATTGCATCCTCTGCAGAAAAACTAGGCGTTTTGGTGGGCCAGCATAAACGCGGGTTGGAGCTCTCTCACAAGTTTTCCGAAAAGATGATTGGGATTCAAGAATCAAGAACCGAAATTCATTCCCCTTCAGTTTTTTTTCAACTTGGAGAGGAAGATCTATTTACGTTTAGTGGGCAACACTTTTTAGGTAATGCTATAGAAATTTGCGGCGCAAAAAACGTGTTTTCTGATGCGCCCATGCGTGTCCCCCAAGTGTCCTTTGAGTCTGTCTTGAGAAGAAACCCGGATCTCATCATTTTTTCTGGAAAAAGTTCTGACACGTTAACTTCTTCAACAAAGAAGTGGCAAGAGATAGGCTGGAGCCACAAATTACGCTTCGTTGATACAAGCGAACTCTTCTTGCCTTCTCTAAGGTTCGCAACTGGACTCGAAAAATTATGCTCCGCAATTCACGAACCTTAATAGCCTTTCAATCTAAATCAATTTCTGTCGGTCTGATCCTGGAGCCATAAAACCTCTTCTTTTCCAGATTTGGCCGCCGCACTTCTTGCGGCAACAAAGAGCAGATCTGAAAGTCTGTTAAGAAATTTGAGCGATTCTTCGTTTACTTTCTCGGTTTGGCTGAGCGCAATCGTTTCTCTTTCTGCCCTTCTGCAAATAGCCCTTGCCATGTGGCAGGCTGCAATTAACCTCGATCCCCCAGGAAGAATGAAATTTTCTAAAGGTTTGAGTTCCTCGTTTAGTTCATCTAAATAGTTTTCGATTTTAT
>CACFLG010000043.1 GCA_902567095.1 uncultured OM182 clade bacterium | reverse complement strand
TCGATGCGTCTGCCGAGCCTCCTCGAACCGTAAAGTCGTCTCCTGAAACTACTATCTGCCGTCCATCAATCTTGGCAAGGCCGAGGACAAAGTTCGACGCTCTAAAAGAGACTAATTCGCCTTCGTCATCATATTCGCCATGCCCAGCAAGTTTTCCGATTTCGTGAAAGCTTTCCTTGTCCGTGAGAAGCTCAATCCTTTCACGAACGGTAAATTTTCCATGCTGATGCTGCAGCTTTATTTTGTCTGCCCCTCCCATCGAGTCGCTCATGGCTCCGCGTTTTTCTATTTCGGATATTTCTTTTTCCCAGTTCATATTCTTTTTCCGTTTGCATGTAAAAAAATGGGCAATGTATTTTCTTGGGTCAGCACTCAGAATGGTAGTTACCTTAAGCTGAGCATATCAAGTTACAATAGAGATCGCCGAACAACTGGAGAATAATTATCCTAAAGCAATATCGTCAACACAAATTCAGTGTGCCTGAGGGCGCAACTGATATTTATTTGGTAAGACATGGTGAATCTCGAGCTGCCATTGAGGGCGAGCTATTTCCGCTGGTCAATGGCCAAGGGGATCCAGAACTTTCCAGTGAGGGAAGAGCCCAGGCGCTTGCAGTAGCAGAAAAGCTTGCTAGTTTTCCGATAGACGCGGTTTATGTCACCAACCTGCGAAGGACACTAGAGACGGCAACTCCGTTGTGCAAGAGATTGGGCTTGGAACCGATCGAGGAGCCGGACCTCCGCGAAGTTCATCTCGGAGATTGGGAAGGAGGAGTTTTTCGAGCTAAAGCATTCGAAAATGATCCCTTGTATCAGAAAATGCAGGAGCAACAGCGTTGGGATGTTATCCCTAACGCTGAGTCATCAGAATCGCTCAAATTACGAATTGGCAGCGCACTCAGTAGGCTAATTAAGGAAAATCCGGGAAAATTAGTAGTCGCCGTTGTGCATGGCGGAGTAATTGGCCATATTCTGTCTGAAGCCTCTCAGTCGAGACCTTTTGCGTTTAGTGGGAGCGACAATGGATCGATATCTCGTATTGTCTCAATTGAGGGAAAATTAATTTTGCGTGCGTTCAATCAGACGGATCATCTTCAATCAGTGGCCAGTGAATCTCACTTGCCGACTTAACCGTAAAGTAGCATTTCTGTAGGGTTTTTTGTAATTGGCTTCCACTATCATGACAGGTAACATAATCTCTAGCGAAAAGCAGGCCTTTTTTGAAAAACAGGGCTATCTAATTATGCCCCGTATGTTTGATGAGGATCGCTTTCAACTTATGCGGGCAATTGCTGAGGAAGAGCTTCATCAAAAGGCGCCCCCCCTCGAATATGAGGTGGATGTAAATTACCCCGGGGCACCCATCAATCAAGGAAGTGCAGGTGCTAGAACGGCAAGGAGAATCTTGCAAGCTGTCTCGCGACATCCCCAGGTCCTAGCGGTTGCAACTGATTCGAAAATGTGTGGAGTTATCAAGGCCCTGTTGAAATCTGAAAACGGTCTTATGCTTTCACAAAATCATCACAATTGCATAATGACCAAAGATTATCGATTCAGCAGCGATACTCTTTGGCATCAGGACATCCGCTACTGGTCATTTTTACAGGATAATTTAATTTCGGCATGGATAGCGTTGGGGCCAGAGCACGGATCCAACGGTGGATTAAAAGTATTACCTGGATCTCATCTAAAAACCTATTCGTTAGATTGTTTTGATACGGATTTGTTTTTTCGGACTGACTTAGAAAAAAATGAAAAGATTCTCCGGGGTGAGTTGCAGGTGACCTTAAATCCTGGGGATGTTTTTTTGTTTCACAGCAGGCTTTTGCACTCTGCAAATCGCAATCGGAGCAACGAGACGAAACTATCTTTCGTTTTTACATATCATGATAAGGCCAATGCTCCGCTGGAGGGGTCTCGGTCTGCCAAGCTTCCTTCAATTGAAGTCGGTTAAGGAAAGATTTGAGAATTTGACCCTTTGGTCTAGCTCTGTATGGAATTTTGGAGGTATTTAGCAGAGCTTTGTCATAAGCTCTAGGTGAGCCGAGGGCAATATATTTGACCTCGATTTTAATGCCACAGGATATTTCGGAGGACACACAAACTATGAACGGAGCAGAAAGTCTCACTAAAACCCTTGCGAAAGAGGGCGTAACAGTTTGCTTTGCTAATCCGGGAACCTCAGAAATGCATCTTGTTAATGCCCTTGATTCAGAAGCCGGAATTCGGTCTATTTTATGCCTTTTCGAGGGTGTCTGCACAGGAGCGGCCGACGGATATGGACGAATGACTGGGAAGCCAGCAGCGACTCTCCTGCATCTCGGCCCGGGACTGGCTAACGGCATTTCAAATTTGCATAATGCGAGGAAAGCGTCCACCCCGATCATTAACTTGGTAGGGGACCATGCTGATTATCATCGTAAATATGACTCTCCGCTAAATTCAGACATAACTGCTCTGGCCCGAAATGTATCAAGCTGGATAAAGTCAGACTCGACTGCATTGAGTTTAAGCTCCGATGTGATTGAGGCTCTCAATTCTGCGATAAACCCCAAGCCCTGTCCCGATGGGCAGATCTCTACTTTAATCATCCCTGCCAACGCAGCCTGGGAGGCAGGGACAGATACTGCCAGAAGTTCTGAGTCACAGAAAAGAAAGCAAATAAGCAAAAATAAAATAGATGAAATGGCCAAGCAAATTGATTCTGAATGCCTCATTTTGTTGGGCTCGGACGGTCTTTCGTTGGCTGCAAGACAAGCTGCTGGAAGAATCGCCGAGAAAACAAAATGCAGAGTCGCGATGTCAATGTTTTCTGAGAAAATTGAGCACGGCTCGGGGTTGCCGGTCAGCGAGAGATTACCTTACTTTCCCGAACACGTGATGGCTTTTCTGAAAGGTGTAAAAAAAATAGTTTTGGCCGGTGCTTCAGAGCCCGTGAGTTTTTTTGCTTACCCCTCTTTACCTAGTGTTCCGATTCCCGAGGAGGTAGAAATTTTAAATTTATCGCGCTCCTATGAGGACACAACTTCTGCACTAAAGAGTATTGTTGATATTCTTGGGCTCAGAGATGAAGCGTTCAGTACTTACAAGAAGAAAAAGATTCAATTATCGTCATCAGACCTATCTAGTAAGACTGTAGGCGAGATTATAGCGACCACTTTGCCTGAGGGAGCTATAATCTGTGGTGATAGTGGAGGTGGTTTTGATGCCTTTGAACCTTGCCAAAACTCGCCACCGCACACCTGGTTGAATCTTACAGGTGGATCAATCGGTCAGGGCGGACCAGTTTCGGTGGGTGCCGCTGTTGCTTGCCCTGAAAAGCAAGTCGTGTCCCTGCTTGGAGATGGAGCTGCTATGTATACCTTGCAGGCTCTTTGGACCCAAGCTCGTGAGGGACTGAATGTCACCACAATCATTTATAAGAACGAAAAATATCGGATACTAGAGATAGAATATTGGCGCCTTGGGGTAAACGAGATAGGAGAAAAAGCAGGTGATTTATTCAGCCTAGCTGAACCGTCTATTGATTTCTGTGCCCTTGCTAAAGGAATGGGGGTCGAAAGCGTCTCAGTTCATACGCCTGAGTCTTTCAGGACAGCATTGGAGGTAGCGTTTTCTAGAACAGGTCCATACCTGATAGAGGCTTGTATCTAGACCTAGAAAAACCTTAATTGATTCAAATTTATACTGTTCTTGGAGGTCTTGATCGAAGTGATTTTCCAACAGGGAGTTTTTTTTGTAGAATCCGCAAGGGAGTTGTTCTTAAGCAGCGATTATAGGGTGTTAGGTCTTGATCAGGCCTTTATTAGCCCTCGTTTTTTAACAAAGCTTTAGCGCTCAAGGCAAAGATAAATTTCCGGCAAATAACTAAAACAAAGGGAATGGTAAAATGTCCGCAGTCGAGGAAATTAACAACCAAAGCAATATAGCTGAGGCCAGCGGTGTTGTAGTTCGGTTCGCCGGAGATTCCGGCGATGGTATGCAGCTTACCGGAAGCAATTTCACTGAAGCAACGGCCCTTTACGGAAATGATTTGGCGACTTTTCCTGATTTCCCTGCAGAGATAAGAGCTCCAGCCGGGGCAACCTTCGGCGTCTCAGCATTTCAAATTTATTTTGGGTCTCAGGATGTAACGACTGCCGGAGATGATGTTGATGTCTTGGTAGCGATGAATCCAGCTGCGTTGATAACAAATCTAAAAGATTTGATTCCGGGTGGACTGGTTATCGTTGATGCGGACTCATTCACTGACAAGAATCTGACTAGAGCAGGTTACAGCGAAAACCCGCTCGAAGATGATTCTCTGGATGGTTACCGTGTAATTACTGTAGAAATCTCTAAGCAAGTTTTAGAGGCTGTGAAGCCTTTCGGGCTTTCTCACAAGTTTGCGGTTCGCTGTAAAAATATGTGGACGCTCGGTTTAGTTATGTGGCTCTTTGATCGTGACCGGTCGGTTACGATAGAAAATCTGAAAAAAAAGTTCGCGGCTAAACCCGAGATTGCAGAGGCTAATATTGCGGCGATTAATGCGGGTCATGCATATGGAGAGACTGCAGAGCTGCCTACCGGGATTGATGTCTACAAGGTTCCGAAGGCTGATGTGGCGCCGGGACTATATCGAAACACTACCGGTTCTGATGCCCTCGCTTTCGGTCTGCTCGCTGGAGGGCAACTCGCGAATTTGCCAATTACTTTTGCTTCATACCCAATAACACCGGCTTCTAGTCTTCTGCACGCATTATCGCAACAAAAACATTTTAATGTGGTGACTTTTCAAGCTGAGGATGAAATCGCTGCCGTCTGTGCTGCGGTCGGTGCCTCTTTTGCAGGCTCTCTGGGCGTCACATCTAGTTCTGGACCAGGGATAACCTTGAAGGGAGAGGCAATATCTCTCGCTTCGTCAACTGAGCTGCCTCTTGTCATTATCAATACGCAAAGAGGGGGGCCTTCGACCGGGCTGCCAACAAAGACTGAGCAATCCGATTTCAATCAGGCCCTTTATGGCCGGCACGCAGATACCATGTTGCCAGTAATTTCTGCATCTAGTTCTGTGGATTGCTTTGATGTAGCCATAGAGGCTTGTCGCCTTGCTGTTCAATTTATGACGCCAGTTATTCTTTTAAGCGATGGATACATGGCGAATGCATCAGAACCCTGGTTAGTTCCTGACATTAAATCTTATAAATCTTTCCCGGTGAGCTTTGAAACAGAGTCTGAAAATTTTACGCCCGCGAAAAGAGATCCTGAAACACTTGCTCGAGTTTGGGCGAAGCCAGGAACCCCTGGATTAGAGCATCGGATAGGCGGTATCGAAAAAGATATCGATACTGGAAATATCTCATACGATTCAGAAAATCATCAGGCTATGACCGATCTTCGAGAGCGAAAAATCGAAAATATTTCTCAGTATATTCCGGAACAAACTATAAGTTCTGGACCAGAGAAGGGAAAACTGGCAGTCGTAGGTTGGGGTTCTACCTACGGGGCTATTCACCAAGCGGTAAAGCGTTGTCTTCAGGAAAAACTTGACGTAGCCCACATTCACGTCCGCTACCTAAACCCTCTCCCGGATAACCTAGAGGTTTTACTGGGTCAGTATGAAAATATTCTTGTCCCGGAAATGAATACGGGCCAGTTCGTTAATTTGCTTCGTTCTAAGTTTTTGTTTGATGCAAAAGCCTTTAACAAAGTTTCTGGACAACCATTTAAAATCAGAGAAATAGAGACTGAAATTAAAACAATCCTGGGGGTTAGTTAAAATGAACGCACCCGTTGCTGAACTTACGATAAAAGATTTTGCGTCCGACCAAGAAGTGCGTTGGTGCCCTGGATGTGGAGATTATGCAATTTTAAAAACTGTTCAAAAGACTCTCCCAGAACTTGGTGTAGCGAGGGAGAATCAAGTGTTTGTATCAGGGATCGGTTGCTCTTCACGTTTCCCCTATTACATGGATACGTACGGATTTCATACTATTCACGGACGTGCGCCGTCTTTTGCTACTGGAATTAAATTGGCGAACCCTGATTTGGACGTATGGGTAATCACTGGAGATGGTGATGGCTTAAGTATAGGTGGAAACCACATGGTCCATCTTTTACGAAGGAATGTTAACCTGCAGTTACTGCTCTTCAATAACGAAATTTACGGTTTGACGAAGGGCCAGTATTCGCCAACATCGAAAGTAGGCACTTCGTCTCCCTCGACCCCTCATGGTTCGATCGATATGCCTCTGAAACCATGCTCCTTCGCGCTAGGTTGTGGTGCAAAGTTTGTAGCCAGGAGCATCGATACTGAAGCAAAACATCTGGGTCCAATGCTCAAGCGAGCTCATTCCCATAAAGGCGCCTCTTTCGTAGAAATATATCAAAACTGCCCTGTATATAACGATGGTATTTTTGATGACATCAAAGAGAAGAAAACAGCTGCTGAAACTCGTTTGGTGCTGGAGCATGGGGAACCACTTATTTTCGGCGCTGAGAAAAATAAAGGCCTAATTTTAAATCCAAAAACTTTAGCCCTAGAAATTGTAGTTCTTGGAGAAGGCGGTGCTAGTATTGAAGACATTGTCGTGCATGATGAGACCAACAAGGTTTTGGCTCAGTTGCTGGCAAACTTAAAATTGCCAGATTTCCCCGAGCCAATAGGAGTAATTTATTGCGATCCGAGCGCTCCTGATTTTACCGGAGAGGTTTACGATCAAAGGGTGTTAGTTAGAGAAGGCAAGGAAAAGCCAGATTTAAACGCTTTGCTTCGTACTGGACATACCTGGACCGTGGATTAAACTCTTCCCCTCGAGATGGGAAGAAGGTGTTTAGATTTTATTCAGGACTTTTAAATGGCCGAGTTTGATCCAGCTGACAATATCGGAACGATTCCCGTTCAGGAAAAGCACCGGTTTGATTTAAAAAAATTGCAGTACTTTATGGAGTCTAACGTAGTCGGCTTCAATGGAAAGTTAACTGTTGAAGAGTTCGCTGGAGGCCAATCCAATCCCACATACCTTCTGAATGCTGGCGGGCAACAATACGTTATGCGGAGAAAGCCTCCGGGGATTCTATTGAAGTCAGCACATGCGATCGATCGAGAGTACAGAGTAATCAGGGCTTTAGAAAATACCGATGTCCCCACTGCTAAAACTTTTGCGCTTTGTATGGATGACCAAGTAATAGGTACTAGTTTTTATGTGATGGAATATCTTCAGGGACGAGTGATATGGGATAGCACGGCTGGTCCTTATTGCTCGGAAGAACGCGCAAGATTCTGGGATTCGGCAAATGATGCGATTGCGAGACTTCATTGCGTAGATTTTGAAGCGGTGGGATTAAGCGATTTCGGAAAACACGGGAATTACGTGTCTCGTCAACTAAAACGTTGGTCTGAGCAGTACGAGTACACTAGGCTCGACGATAACCCTTACATGGATAATTTGATTGAGTATCTGCCAAGCAATGTTCCTCTCGAGGATTCAACTGAGTGTGCGATCGTCCATGGTGATCCGAAAATTGATAATATGATGATGCATCCGGAACGAGATGAGGTGATTGGTGTGCTTGACTGGGAATTAAGTACCCTTGGAAATCCTGTAAGCGACTTTGCATATATGTGCATGCGTTATAGAGATTCTTTGAGAGACGTTGACCTAAAGAGTCTAGGTATTCCCTCTGAACAAGAATACGTAGAGGCTTATTGTCGTCGAACGGGCAGATCAGGAATAGATGACTGGGATTACTACATAGCGTTCAATATGTTCCGACTTGCTGCGATCCTTCAGGGAATTGCCAAGCGGGTTTTAGATGGTACGGCCTCAAGCAAGAACGCCGAAGATGCTGGGCAGGGATCTTATGATTTAGCTAAACTTGCCTGGGCTCAAATCGATAAATCGGTAAAAATCGACTAGTTGTTTTAGCCGTCCGCGGTGAAAGAGAAAGTTATGAGTTTTTCATTGTGTCTCTAATGAACGTAACTCATCGTAGATATCTTTTTACTTATTTTTTGAAAATTTTAAGGCGGGCTAAGGTATTGTTCCGCTAACCTCACCCACCAGCTTGCGCCAATTTTTAGAATTTTATCATTGAAATCATATGATGGGTTATGGATCATGCAAGAGCCCTCTCCATCGCCATTACCTATCCATATGTAGGCCCCCGGACGCTCTCTCAGCATAAATGCGAAATCTTCTGATCCCATTGAAGGGCGGTGATTTGAAATAAGGTTATCTTTGCCCACAGTATCAATTGCCGCCTTCGCAGCTAACTGTGTTTCCTCCTCATTGTTTATCGTTGGTGGGTAACGTCGCTCATAGAAAAAATCACTCTTTACGTCGAAGGCGTTAGCAATCTCTTTGCTTAAATGTCTCATTCTCGTCTCTAGCCGCCCTTGAACCTTCTCCGAAAAGCAGCGGGTACAACCGCCAATTTTAACTTTAGTGGGGATAACGTTATAGGCATCCCCTGCCTGAAATTTAGTCACGGATAGAACGGCGGGTTCTTGAGGATCTATTTCCTTTGCGACAATATTTTGAAATGCTTCAACTATTTTTGTGCCGACCTGAATAGGATCGGTGGCAAGATGCGGCATGGCTGCGTGTCCGCCCTGTCCAAATATTGTTAGTTCAAAAATATCAAATGCAGCCATCATTGCACCTGGTTTAATAGCAAAGCGGCCGACAGGGATCCCCGGGATATTATGCATGCCAAAAATAGAGTTAACCGGGAATCGCTCAAACAAACCGTCTTCTATCATCGCTTTACCGCCCCCTTCATTTTCTTCCGCTGGTTGAAATATGAAATGGACAGTGCCTGAGAATTTGCCGTGGTTAGATAGATATTGAGCCGCTCCCAAAAGCATAGTTGTGTGTCCGTCATGTCCACACGCGTGCATTTTGCCAACGTTTTTTGATTTGTGGTTGAAGTTGTTTTCTTCCTGAATGGGCAATGCGTCGAGGTCTGCTCGCAAGCCTACTGCCAAGTTGCCGCTGCCTCGCTTAAGGGTCCCGACCACGCCAGTTCCCGCAATGTTTTCCTTGACCTCGATATTGAATTCTCTAAGCTTTTCTGCAACAAATTTCGATGTCCGATGTTCTTCAAACGCGAGTTCGGGGTGGGCATGAAGGTCTCTGCGCCACTCAACGAGTGTCTCCTCGATTTCTTCGATTTCCTTATAGATTTTGACCACGGGCCTCTCCACTTAGTTTTTTCCAAACGGCTTCAACATGCTGATCGTAAACGCCCAATTTCCGGAGCTCTTGAATCATGAGAATAATGTACTCTGCGTTTGTCCCGCTGGGTCCTCGAGCGATTTCTATTTGTCTTGCAATACTTTTCAAGGGTTCTTCCTCCAAGTAATACTGGTTACTTGGACTTGCTACATATGTCAAGCAATCAAAAGAGGAGCCCAGAAGCGATGTTGCAACTACTGCAGTCCTTTCGTAGCCATTTTTCTCTCTAATGTCCAGCGAATGGAGAATTTCATTTTCATCTTGCTGGTCAATCTTGTATGCGACTCCCCAGCATCTACTGTTTTTTTTTTGAACCAAAGTAGCTACCCTTCCCGGAAAAGACGATGTGCCCCTGTGATCAGAGGATGCTTGCCAAAACCTTCTCTCCCAACCGTTTATGAAACATGTTTTTTTTGTTTTGTAAGGAAATCCTGGATTCCACATAATTGAACCGTACCCGAAAACCCAAGCCTCATTCACGTTTTAACCTGACTTTTTATTTATTTCTTTAATGTAAGACAAGACGTCAAGAATACCGTTTTTGTCGTAATCGCCGCATATAAAATTCGCTTTGGCTTTAAGTCTTGCATCGGCGTTACCCATCGCAAAACCATGTTGGCTTGCGGAGATCATCGGCATATCATTTAGCTCGTCTCCTACGCAACAAACCTCATTCTCGGCTATTTTGAGATTTTTCAAAAGTTTCTGAATGCCTGTCCACTTATTTACTCCTTTTGGAGTGATTTCGCAGTAATAGTTTGGCTTCTCAAAGGCAGGAACTGAGATGGTGTTGTACTGATTTGGAAATCTGTCATTCAAAGCTTTGGAAAACTGATCTAAGTCCTCTTCTTTTCCGATCAGTCCTGCCACAAGAACTTGTTCGGTTCCTATGACTAAATCTGAAATTCCTGAAACCGATTCATTATCTTCGTGATGTTTCCTTGTAACTTCGTTCCAGCAGGATGAGTTGTCGATCAGAAAATCAGGTCCACCGTTTGCTTCTGAATCTCTTTGTGCAAATACTGTTAAGCTGCAATCTCTAGCAATCGTTGCTACGGGAGAGACTTCAAAAGTCTCGCATTTAAAAGTTTCTCTAGCCGGTGTTTTTATTAGAGCCCCGCCATTGCAGATAACCCATGGCTCGAAACCTAGGTTATCGATAAGGCTTCGGGTTGTTCTGTACCTCCTTCCCGTCGCGATGGTTATTTTGACAAGTCCTTCTAGGTGAAGATCTTTTAGACCTTTTTTAGTTTCCTCAAGGATTTGATTTTTCGGAAGAGAAAGAGTTCCATCTAAATCAAGAGCTAGCATCTTTATCACAATTTAATTCCTAATTTCCTAGGCGGTATCTGAGTTTGACAATCAGGGAGTCTGTTTTTCTTCTGCTCCAGGTGTCTGTAAGTAAATCTTTAAAATGCGTCTTTGGTTGACTGGGCAAATCCGATCCTCTTGTGTAAACCACGAAGAGATCAGATAATGGAGCTATCTCCCAGCGGTACCTTGCTTGAAAAATTAGTTTGCTGATAGAGAAATCTCTTTTCTCTAATTCATGATCGGTATCAGCAATTAGCTCTCCCGCAATTATCGGGGCTTTCCAGCGATTGTTTTCTAGAGCCTTGATTCCAACCCATTGAGCGCTTACTCGAAATTGTTGTTTCGGTGACGGAACGTAAACAACTTCTAATTCTGGTTCCCAAGCACTTGCGTTGAAAGTTGTGAGGTTTCTTTCTGCCTCATGCAATAGCCACCCAGTTCGTTTCTTATACCCTAGCCGGAGTTCTGTGGAAAAGTTTGGAATTGGTTGCCAGTTTATTTCATATTCAAACCCTCTTGAGTTGCCTTCAATAGGTTCTTCCTCGTATGAAGCTGAGAGTTCGTGACTTAACTTGCGTGATTTGTTGGATTGGAAGGAGAGACCCCATTTATAGCGATCCATGATTTTGTAAGTTCCATTCCCTCTAGAATTTCGATCATCCCATCTCGACGGCAGGTAAGCTAGGTTGCCCTTGATAGCATGGTTTTTTAATAACTCAAGTCGAATGTTCGAGTAGAACCCCTTTCTAACGGAAAAGCCTTCGCCGTTATACTCATGGCGAGTTCCGAATTCTAGCCTGCTAGACTTTAAGTGCTTTAACTCAGAATTTGTATGCGTGAATTTGTAACTTGCACCATAGGTATCATTTCTACGAAGAAAACCAAAGTCATTCAGGTCAAAATTCGAATCATAGTATTCTACTGCAAGTTCGTGCCTGAACCCTTGCTTTGGAGTATATCTAACATCAATATAGCTCCCGAAGCCGTCGGAAAGGTCTTTGTCACTGTATAGGACTTGGCCATCAATCTTCCACTTCGCGTTTTCGGAAAGAAAATGACCGTCAATTCCATGCACATATGCATCGGCTTGTGTGTGACTGACCAGAGTTGAAATCCAGCCTATGCCTTTTCGTGCACCGTAGTCATTCCTTTCGTAAAGAATTCTCAACGCATGGAAATCTCTGCCCTCTTGTTTTACGTCGACGGTCTTACCTAAAGCAATACCTCTCGAAAAACTCGCCTCCTCAAAAGCGCTTAAAATCCCGTATCTAAAGTTTCCAAATTGTCCCGTCAATTTTGCGGCGCCCAAGAGTTCGGATGGCTGATTTGGTGTGTCGTCTAGGTATTCAAAGCTTTCTAAGTCTGGGAGGGGAGGCGGGCTTCCTATCCGCCTTGTATTTACTAATATCAGAGGATTCTTTCCTGAAAAACTGCTGGTTCTCTGCGCAGAGGTTGTGAA
>CACFLG010000042.1 GCA_902567095.1 uncultured OM182 clade bacterium | reverse complement strand
GCCAGACTTGGCTATTTCCTCCGGATCAGCTTGTACATCTGCTAGTTTAGAACCCTCATATGTTCTAAGAGCCCTAGGCCTCAATGACGAGCTAGCCCACAGCTCTCTTCGATTCTCAGTCGGCAGATTTACTGACGAGGCTGACGTTGATCAGGCCATAGAAAGCGTTAGGAAAGCGGTAGAAAAACTAAGAGATTTATCCCCACTTTGGGATATGTATAAAGACGGTATTGATATGGATAAAGTCCAGTGGTCAGGACATTAGGAGGTAGACATGGCGTACAGTGATAAAGTTCTCGATCATTACGAGAACCCGAGAAACGTAGGGAAGATGGACGACAAACATGCAGACGTTGGAACTGGAATGGTTGGCGCACCTGCTTGCGGAGACGTCATGAGGTTGCAAATTAAGGTTCGCGCAGATGGCGTAATTGAAGATGCAAAATTTAAAACCTATGGCTGTGGAAGTGCTATTGCGTCTAGTTCGCTTTTAACCGAATGGGTAAAAGGAAAGACGTTGGACGAAGCGGAGCATATAAAAAATGTCGAAATAGCAGAAGAGTTGTCACTCCCCCCGGTTAAAATACATTGTTCCGTCCTAGCGGAAGACGCCATAAAGGCGGCGATTGAAGATTACAAAGGAAAGCAGAATTTCGGCTAACTATGAAAAAGGCCAGAATGGAGGTTCTTGATGTCAGTTAGTGTAACGAATGAAGCGGCAACCCATATAGAAAGCTACCTTCGAAATAGGGGGGCGGGGCTTGGAATAAGACTCGCTGTCAAGACGACAGGCTGTTCCGGCCTAACCTATGTTTTAGAACCGGTAGATGAACTCAGGGAAGAAGATTTGAAATTTTCCTCAAGAGGGGTAGATGTTTACGTTGATCCAAAATCCTTAATCTATGTTGACGGAACTGAAATGGATTACGTTAAACGTGGTCTGAGCGAGGGCTTTGAGTTCAAAAACCCGAATGTTCAGGGAGAGTGTGGCTGCGGGGAAAGTTTCACCGTTTGACTCGACTAAAACTAGACCATTGGATAAACAGTGCTTTTTGAAAAGAACTACTTTGAGATTTTTGACGTTGCTCAGACTTACGACGTCGATCAAAAAGGCCTCTTGAAAAGTTATCTCGGTCTTCAGAGAAAATTTCATCCGGATCGATACATTGCAAGTTCAGAAGCTGAAAAGCGCATTAACATGCAGTGGGTTGCCGAGATTAACCTGGCCTTTGAAACACTTTCTGATGACCTGCAAAGGTCTATATATCTTTTGAAATTAAATGGACATGAGTTAGAGGAGAACCCAACGTTAGATAAGCGGATCTTGCTAAAGCAAATAGAGCTGCGAGAAGACTTGGAAGAGATAAAACTTGATTCTAATTATCAACTAGCTCTGAAAGAGTTCAAAAAAGAAACAGAAAAAGAATTAGAATCATTAAAGTCCCATCTCAAGGCAGCTTTCTCAATTGGTGATAGTGAGGCGATTAAAAATCTAATATACGAGCAACAATTTTTAACGAAATTGATTGGAGAGATTGAGCTTTTCGATCAAACCCCGTTGGAAATAGACTAATGGCGCTGTTGCAAATCACTGAACCAGGTTCACCAAGAGAACCTCACTCGAGAAAGTTATCAATTGGGATAGATCTCGGAACCACAAACTCAATAGTAGCTGGCGTCCGAGAAGGAAAAGCTTTCGCCTTGCCAGATCTAAACGGGAACTGTTTAGTCCCATCAGTTGTGAATTATTCTGAAACGTCCGTTCTGGTGGGGCAGCCAGCGTTGGAGAAATCTACTTATGATTCATTGAACACGATTACCTCGGTAAAGCGACTTATGGGTAGAGCATTAACTGATTCGGTTATTCAAGAAGGAAAACTCCCCTACGAATTTTTGAATGAATCAAAAACAGTTCCACGAATAAAAACCGCCAAGGGTATAGTCACGCCAACTGAAGTCTCTTCAGAGATAATAAAAACACTTTTGGAAAGAGCGACGGCAACCTTCGAGGATGAAGTAGATGGGGCCGTCATAACGGTTCCCGCGCATTTTGACGATTCGCAACGCCAGGCGACAAAAGACGCGGCAAAGCTCGCTGGATTGAATGTTATGAGACTTATTAATGAGCCGACTGCCGCGGCCTTAGCCTATGGATTAGATTCTGGACAGGAAGGTTCTGTTGTGGTCTATGATTTGGGCGGGGGGACTTTCGATGTTTCTTTATTGCGAATGGAGAATGGATTATTTCGGGTGCTTGCAACGGGAGGAGATGTTTCTTTAGGAGGTGATGATTTTGATTCAGCAATCTGCCAATGGATTATTGATTCCTTTGAGATTGAGGACAGGATCTCATCAGACGAACGACGAGCAGTTTTGCTTGAGGCTAGGAACGCAAAAGAAAAGTTGGTTGATTCTGAATTCGAAGAGCTTCGCTTCCACCTGCAAGGGGTAGACCGCCAAATCAGACTGACTAGAGGCATCCTTGAGGGACTCTGTGCGCCACTAGTAGAAAATACGCTGGATATATGTCAGCGAGTCGTAAATGACGCAAAGATACAAATGAAAGATATCGATAACGTGGTTTTGGTGGGTGGCAGCACGAGAAGTTTGATGGTGAGGAAGGCAGCAGAATCTTTCTTTGGAAAAAAACCGCTTTTCGATATCGATCCTGAAAAAGTGGTTGCTATTGGCGCAGCGATTCAGGCAGATCTGCTAATAGGTAATAATCCTGATTCTGAAGTTTTGCTTCTTGATGTTTTGCCTCTTTCTCTTGGGCTAGAGATGATGGGAGGTCTTTCTGAGAAAATTTTGCTGCGGAATACACCCATCCCCGCGAATCAAAAAAGAGAGTTCACCACGCAGAAGGATGGACAAACTTCAATGAAGATCCATGTGGTTCAGGGTGAAAGAGATATGGCTTCAGACTGTAGATCACTAGCTGAGTTCGATCTTAAAGGGATTCCTCCGTTGGTTGCTGGAGCAGCGAGAATTCAGGTGATGTTTGAAGTCGATGCAGATGGCCTTTTGTCTGTCTCTGCTAGCGAAGTAACATCTTCTGTTAAAGCCAGCATTGAGGTTAAACCCACTTACGGGTTGACCGAGCAAGAGATAACCCAAATGCTGGCCTCGTCTTTCGAGATGGCAGAAAAAGATGCTAGCGCTCGAATGTTAGCTGAAGCAAGGGTAGAGGCAGCTCGCGTGGTGGAAGCGCTTGAAACTGCTTTAGAGAAAGACGGGTATATTCTAAATGATGAAGTAGCAGAGTCTTTGAAACTTGGCGTGGAGAAGCTGAGAGCTATTTCAAGAGATGGAGATTACAGAGAGATAAACGCGGGAATTGATTTGTTGGGCAAAGCAAGCGAGGAGTTTGCGGCGTTAAGAATGGATATGGCGATCAATAAAGCTCTTGCCGGACAGAAAATTACGGAAATTGAAAGAGAGCTATAAGGAAAAAATACTTGCCAAGGTTAATTTTCTTGCCGAATGAGGAACGTTGCAAAGATGGTGCTGTCATAGAGGCGCCCATTGGCGCTAATCTGATCGAAGTAGCTGTGGAGAACGGCATCGACATTGAGCACGCCTGCGAAATGTCTTGTGCGTGCACCACATGCCACGTGATTATTAGGAAGAATTTCAACTCGCTTGAGCCATCGACCGAAACAGAAGACGATTTGCTTGATAAGGCTTGGGGCTTAGAGCCGGACTCGCGTCTCTCCTGCCAAGTTCTTGTCGGCAATGATGATTTAGTCATTGAAATTCCAAGGTATACGATTAATCAGGTTTCCGAAAACCATTAGGAAAATTTTATGAGGTGGATTGACACCAACGATATTGCTTTAGATCTTCTGGAAAATTTCCCGGAAGTAGATCCTCTTTCGATTCGTTTCACTGACCTTAGGGCGTGGATTGTTTCTCTTCCAAATTTTGATGACGACCCTAACAAATGCAACGAAAAAATACTCGAGGCGATTCAAATGGCTTGGATTGAAGAATCTAACTAGCGCTGAAGTTCTCGCCGCGTATAATCTCTGTTTTTAAAACTCACCATTCCTTGGAGAAACTTATATGGCATCAGAACTGACTTTTTCGATAATAAAGCCAGACGCGGTTCGGAAAAATAACATTGGAGAGATTTTAACTCGGTTTGAATCAGCGGGCTTAAAAATTGTGGCAGCTCGATTAGAGCATCTTTCCTCAGAGAAGGCGCAAGGTTTCTATGCTGAACATCAAGGCAAACCTTTTTTTGAAGATTTAATAAAATTTATGACTTCAGGACCATGTTTATTACAAGTACTTGAGGGCGAAAATGCAATCAACCTGAATAGAGAACTGATGGGCGCTACAAACCCTCAAGAGGCGATTGAGGGAACTATAAGAAGAGATTTTGCAGAAAGTATTGATGCCAACGCAGTTCATGGTTCGGATTCTCCTGCTTCTGCTAAAAGAGAAATAGAGTTTTTCTTTCAGATCCAAGAGATTAGCGGTTCGTGATAGACGCGAGTTTGTCTCTCGAGAAGACCAATTTTCTGGGTTACACCGAAAAGGATTGGATACAACTCCTTGATGGTCAGGGCTATAAAAAATTTCATGCTGGGCAAATCATGAAGTGGATTCATCATCGATTCATAAGTGATTTTTCCGAAATGTCAGACATAGGCAAGAATCTGAGAGATCACTTGTCTATGACGGGGAACTTAAAAGAGCCTCGAGTTAAAGAAGAATTTGTCTCGACTGATGGGACGAGAAAGTGGTTGATAGAGTCATTTTCGGGGAAATTGTTTGAGTTGGTATATATTCCTGAAAAAAGTCGGGGTACGCTTTGTGTCTCTTCGCAGGTCGGTTGCGCGCTAAAATGCGACTTTTGTTCCACTGGAAAGCTTGGTTTTAGTAATAACCTGACAGCAGCGGAAATTGTGGCCCAGATTAGGATTGCTATCCGAAGACTCGCTGAGATCTTTCCCGAAAATAAGAAAAGAAGTGTGTCCAATATAGTTTTTATGGGCATGGGAGAACCGCTCTTGAACCTGCCTAATGTTCTGCCAGCTTTGGACGTCATTAGATCGGATTTAGGTTACGGAATCAGCAAAAGAAGAGTGACGGTCTCTACATCTGGTATCGTTCCTGCGATAAGTGTCTTGGCAGAAAAGGCCGATGTTTCTTTAGCTATTTCGCTGCACGCTCCAAATGATCGATTGAGAGACCGCCTGATCCCTTTGAATAAGAAATATCCGATTTCTCTTCTTTTGGACGCCTGTCGCGCTTACTCGGAAAAATTCTCTCACAAAAAAGAGATCTTTGTAGAATATACTTTGCTTGAAGGCGTAAATGATGGTTACGAGCATGCCAAAGAACTAGCCTCAATTCTCAAAGGTCTTAGCTGTAAGATAAATTTAATTCCGTTTAATCCATTCGTGGGCTCTTCATTCAAGCAGCCCTCTGTAGGTCGAGTTAGCGAATTTCGATCTGCCTTGGTTGCAAACGGTTATTCTGTTACTGTTCGAACTACTAGGGGTAATGATATTGCAGCTGCTTGTGGCCAATTAGCTGGTTTGGTTCACCAAACAAATAGACATTCGAAATATAGAGAGATCAAGTTAACAAACATATAAACTTCGATATATAAATACGGGTCTGGACAAGTAGTTGCTATCTCAGATTCAGCTGCATACGTTTTATTTTGTACAGCGGTAAGATCCTTTTCCCTAGCGTTCATGTTCAGAAAGTGAGCCATACGAAAAATGTCGGAAAAAAAAGAAGGCGAAATTATCGACGATCTAGATCTAGATGCTAGCACCAAACCATTTTATGGAGAGGATCTAGGTACAAAAAACGTCTCCAAGCTTTTGGTAGAGGCGAGACAATCCTTGAACCTCTCTCAAAAAGAAATTGCTGATCAGCTATATTTGACTAAAACCCTGATCCAACAATTAGAGGAAGGAAAATTCGGAGAGCTTCCCACTAAAGCTTTTGTAAAAGGATATCTGAGATCTTATGCTCGAGTTGTAGGGCTTTCTGGGGACGTCCTTGTTCAAAGGTTCGAGGATGAGCAGAAAGAGAAAATATCTGTTTTAGAACCTACGTTACCAGTAAGCAAGGGTTCAAAGCTCGCTTCATTATCAATTACGGGACCGGTAGCAAAGACGGCAGCACTGGGCATCAGTGGTTTTTTCTTAGCGGTAGTCTCTGTTTGGCTATTAGTTCCAGGCTCTAATAACCCAGGGGAAGTGACGTCATCCGTAAACATAACGAATAAAGAAGAGGTAGAGATCGGGGAAACAAGTCGCGGTATGCTCGGGGAAGATCGGAGTCTGGTTTTAGGTGAGTTGGATCTAGATGCCCAAAAAGTTGAAGTCCCCGTTCCAGAAAATGAAGAAATAGAAAAGAATTATCTACAAAAGGCAAACCTTGAGGAGGCAAACCTTGAGGAGGCAAACCTTGAGGAGGCAAACCTTGAGGAGGCAAACCCCGAGGAACCAGGACTAGAAAAAATCTCTGAGAAGGAAAGGACAGTTCAAAGCCCGGGAGAGGAATCGAGCATTCCCGAAGAAAACGAAACCGCAACTAAAATTAGCGAGCGAGTAAATTTTGAGAGAATAGCATCAGACGGGAAAAGCTCTATCTTCGTCACTGCAGAGGGCTCGGATGAATTGAAAATGATTTTTAGAGGCGAGTGCTGGGCTGAGGTCGATGAAGAAAATTTAGGTCGCATATACAATGATCTCAATGTCGATGGTGATGAATTGACCATAAGAGGACAAGGTCCCTTTAGAGTGCTTCTTGGAAAGGCGAGGTCGGTAGATGTCATTTACAATGGAAAGTCAGTGGACCTCGAGCCTTATATTGCGCGGGATCAAACAGCAAAAATAAGATTGACAGACTGATTCACCTGTAGGGTTTTTCAAACGATGAAAATTCAAGCCGTAAGAGGAATGCAAGATTTATTGCCCGAGAAAAAAGCAATATTTCGGTTAATAGACGAGGCAGCTCGAAGCGTGTTCCAAAGTTATGGATATAAAGAGATTGGATTGCCGATAATCGAGGAAACTGGTCTCTTCGAGAGACTTGTCGGGAGAGCTACCGATATCGTTGAAAAAGAAATGTATACCTTCCAAGATAGGAACGGCGAGAGCATTACTCTCAGACCAGAGGGTACTGCGGGATGCGCAAGATTTGCTGAGCAAAATGGACTCCTCTTTAATCAAATTCAGCGGTTCTGGTATCAAGGACCAATGTTTCGATATGAAAGGCCGCAGAGGGGACGCTACAGGCAATTCGAACAACTTGGAGCGGAATGTTTTGGAATTCCCACTCCAGATATAGATGCCGAAATCATTCTTTTAAATGCACGCATATTCAGACTGCTCGGTTTAGACGGCGATATAACTTTAGAGTTAAATAGCCTCGGAAATAGCGAAAGTAGAGAAAGTTTCAAATATGATCTGGTGGAGTATTTAACCAGATATAAAAGTGATCTTGATATAGATAGTCAGCGACGACTTATCGCTAATCCATTGCGTATTCTGGATAGTAAAGACCCAACTACTCAAACTATAATGTTAGAAGCTCCAAAGTTATTGGACTATCTCGACAGTGAGTCGAAAGCTCACTTCGAATCATTAAAGACTATGCTTGGTGAATGTGGTTTGGATTTCGTATTAAACCCAAAAATCGTTAGGGGACTTGACTACTATAATAAGACCGTTTTTGAGTGGACTACTAAGCTCTTAGGCGCTCAAGCTACTGTGTCTGGTGGAGGTCGTTACGACAACTTAGTTAAGCAATTGGGTGGGCGTGACACCCCTGGCATTGGGTTTGCCGTCGGTTTAGATCGATTAGCACTTTTATTGGAACAAAAATCATATGAGGTGAAGAAACCCGATATATATTTTGTATCTCCGGAACTGAAGTACCGAAGCCTAGTTCTTTGTATTGCTGAAAAACTAAAAGATCAGATTCCGAGTCTCTCCATAATAGTTAACTGTGGAGAGAGTAAAATGAAGGCGCAGATGAAAAAAGCGGATAGCTCAGGCGCACGAATCGCTTTGATTCTAGGAGAGGATGAATCTTCGGAAGGGAAAATAAGCATTAAGTTCCTGAGAGAAGCTTCAGAGCAAGTTACTATTTTACAATCCGAGGTCGCGGAATATTGTTCGAAATATTTTTGTAAGGAGGATACTTTTGGTTGAGTCAGATGAGGAACAATTAGAGGTTCTCAAAAATTGGTGGAAAGAAAACGGTCAATCAATCGTTATTGCCATTGCTTTGGCGTTTTTTGGGTTTTTTGGATTTCAGTCATGGGAGACAAAGATCAAGAGCTCTGGAGAAAATGCGTCGGCAATTTACCAACAGCTTCTTGATCTAAATTTGCAAGAGACAGAGAAAAAAGATGACGCCGTTTTTGAGTTGGGCAAGAAACTAAAAGCTGACTACGAAGGCAGTATTTATGCTGTTCTGGGTTCTTTGGTCATCGCAAAAAAATATATTGAAGCAAACGATCTTGAATCGGGGACAGAACAGTTACGATGGGCACTTGATCAGGACCATGATGATTCTTTAGAAGACCTCATTAGAGTTCGTCTCGCTAGAGTACTCGCGGCGTCAAATAAGTTAGAAGAGGCTTTTTCGATTTTAGAAAATCACGAACCGCAAGCAGCCTATGTTTCAACTTTTGAAGAGACTAAGGGTGATCTATTTATTCAGATCAAGGATTTAACCTCAGCAAGAGAGGCTTATCAAAAAGCGATCACGAACAAAAGAGACGACCAATCCTTGGCTTTGCTCGAGTTAAAACTGGCAGATATCCCTTTACAGAACGAATTTGTAGATGGTAGCGGCGAGGCAAATAAAGAATCGGAAGGCGAACAATAATGATGCCAAGAATGCTTAGAGTAATTAGTCTAGCGATTCTCGCAGCTATTTCCTCAGGCTGCTCGTGGTTTGGCGACGAAAACGAGCCAATCGAAATCAAGCCGAATCCGTTGCCTAGGATAAAGTCAGAGCTCTCCTTGAGTACGGTTTGGAGTAAAAAAATTGGAGATGGAGTCGGTGAAAAAGCTCTCCGACTTGAGCCAAAGATTCAGGGAAAACGCATAATAAGCGCGTCTCCCGATGGCAAGGTTAAAGCTCATCTTATTGATTCAGGGAAAGAAATATGGGCCGCTGATATCAAAGATTTTTTTGAAGAACAGGACTTTTCTAAAGTGCTTTCTGGAAGCTTGGATATCTTAACTGGTGGAGTAGAGGCTGATTCGAAATTTGTCTTTGTATGCTCCGCCTCTGGTCATTTATTCGCCTTGAACCAGATCGACGGATCCTTTGGTTGGAAGGCGCCTATCAGCAGTGAGAGCTTAGCACCGCCCAAAGTAGATAATGATCTTGTTGTTGTTCAGACCATTGATGGAAAAGTTGCAGGATACGGTGCCAGTGATGGAAGTAAAAAGTGGGAGTATGCAGCAAAAATTCCACCTCTGACTTTACGAGGAACCTCAACGCCAATGATCTACGATGATATAGTTATTGCCGGGTTTTCAAATGGGAGAATAGCTTTCATAACCCGAGATGATGGCCTCGCAGCGTTTGAACAAATTGTTGGTCTTCCAGAGGGTGTTTCTGATTTAGAAAAGCTGGTTGACCTAGATGGTAAAATGGCTATCGAAAATAATGTCTTGTATATCACAGGTTACCAGGGAAAACTCATTGCAATCGACTTAAGAGCTGGAGAGATTTTATGGGAGAGAGAAGCCTCGAGTTTGGCTGGAGTCAGCTTTGGTTTTGGGAATGTATATTTAATCTCTGTCGATGGCAAAGTGATAGCATATAATGGGGTTAACGGAAGAGAGGTTTGGCGGGTAGAGACCCTTCTCAACAGGCAGTTAAATGCTCCGTTGGTCATAGGTAGCTATTTGGCATTCACAGACTTCGAAGGTTACCTCCACCTCTTGGCTCAGTCGGATGGTCGATTCGTAGCAAGAAAGAAAGTAGATAGTCGCGGCGTTGGGGCACGACTTCTTCAACGGGAAGGACGAATCTACGCTTTGGGTAATGGTGGCAATCTTGCTGTCCTAGAAATTCGTTAAGGTCTGAAGAATGCTTCCTGTGATCGCTCTGGTGGGCCGACCTAATGTTGGAAAGTCAACGCTATTTAACAAACTTACTCGAACTCGAGATGCTCTTGTTGCAAGCCAACCTGGGCTTACTCGGGACAGGCAATACGGAAAGTGTACTGTTGATGGTTTCGATTTTTTAGTCATTGACACAGGTGGAATTGCAGAAACTCATGAGGCGATAGATGCCTCTTTGATCTCCCAAGTAAAAAAAGCTATCGATGAGGCAGATCTCATCTTTTTTTTAGTCGATTCGCAGGAGGGAAGAATCTCGGGTGATGAAAATATAACTAGCATGCTCCGTCAAAATGGTGCAGAGGTCCTGCTCGTAGCCAATAAGATCGATGGCCAAGATCCCAATTATGTTTCAGGAGAATTCTCCGCCCTAGGTCTTGGAGAGCCGCAAAAAATTTCAGCAAAAAGTGGAAAAGGGATATCATCATTATTATTAGACAATGTGGTTCCTTTCTTTGCTGAAAAAAAAGTTGAGTACAATGCTGAACATCTCCAGTCAGGCATCAAAGTAGCAGTGGTTGGCCGGCCGAATGTCGGAAAATCAACGTTAGTAAATAGGTTGTTAGGTGAAGAAAGAGTTATTGTTTTTGATGAAGGGGGAACCACTCGAGATAGCATATACATTCCTTTCGAACGAGACGGTTGCGAATACGTGTTAATTGATACCGCAGGCGTCCGACGTCGTGGCAAGACCTCCGAGACCGTTGAAAAGTTTTCGGTCCTAAAAACTCTCGAAGCTATCAATGACGCAAACGTCATAATTTTGATGATTGATGCTCGGACCGGTATTGTAGAACAAGATTTGCATCTCCTCGGACATGTCCTTGGAGAAGGGCGAGGAATTGTCTTAGCAGTCAATAAATGGGACGGCATGCCTAGAGAAGCGAAAGAAGATGTTCGTAATCAGATTGACAGACGGCTAGGTTTCATAAAGTATGCAAAGATTCATTTTATTTCTGCTCTACATGGTTCTAGTGTTGGTGGTTTGTATGGGTCTATAAGCCAAGCATATAAATCAGCAACTATTAAAGTTCCGACCTCAATGCTTAATGAAATTCTGAGTAGGGCCACTTTTGAACACCAACCACCAACAGTAAAGGGAAGACGCATAAAACTTCGATATGCTCACTTAGGTGGCAGCAATCCACCAACAGTAGTTATCCACGGAAATCAAACTGAGGAGGTGCCTGAGGCTTACCGAAGATATCTAAAAAGATGTTTCATAGATAAGCTAGAGCTTAGGGGTACACCAGTTCGTTTAGAATTTCGTACTTCAAATAATCCGTATAAGGGTAAAAAGAACCCTCTAACAAACCGTCAAAAATTAAAGAGAAAACGAATGATGGACCACGTGAAAAAAAATAAGAAACGGTTCTAACTCTAAAGAAATTTTCCGTTTTAATTAAGGAAGTGTCTCGGGTTTACTCGAACATTATTAAGACTTACGCCCCAGTGTAAGTGCGCCCCAGTAACTCTGCCTGTCATACCTATTTCTCCGATCTTTACACCTTTTTCTATTTTCTCGTATTCATTAACGTTTATTTTACTTAGGTGGCAGTACATTGTAATTAAGCCCTGACCATGATCTAGTAGAACAGTCTTTCCGTTAAAGAAGAAATCACCGATTTTTGCCACAATTCCAGCAGACGGTGCATGAACGCTTGTTCCTTGTGAAGCTGCTATGTCAATTCCGCTATGAGGTGATCTCGCTTGCCCGTTTAGATATCTCCGTAATCCAAATTCGCTCGAGATTATTCCCTCTGACGGTAAAGAAAAATTAATGTCGATATTTTTCTCTGAGCGGAAACTTTTGAATACTTCGCTCATCTCTCGCTTTTCCCGAAAGATTCTGTCTAGATCTCTCTTCGGAGGATTCACATGATTTTTATTTTTGATTGTCAAATGTTGAGTGGGGTAGGTCTTTGGTTT
>CACFLG010000041.1 GCA_902567095.1 uncultured OM182 clade bacterium | reverse complement strand
ACTTGGTTTTTCGTTACCCATAGCAATTCAAATCAAGAAGTGCATATTGATGGAGGGGAAATCCAAAAATATCAATGGATTCATCCTAAACTTGCGCTAGAAAAACATAGAGAAGGATCTATTGATCTTGCTCCGCCAACATGGGTATCTCTATATCAGATGTCTAAATTCGCCAGCGTTGCCGATACGATTTCTGAGTTGTCCAACAGGGAGCCGCGTTTTTTATAAAACTAAAATTGTAAAGAATCTTGAGGGGACTCGAACTGCGCTTTGGGAGGGAGATTCGGGTTATCCGCAATCAAGTGGGGAATCTTCTGATGCTACCCATCGGCTAATCATGTCGTCCGATGGCTTTGTATTTGAACACTCAGCCGTAAAGTATTGAACAAGAGGGCCAAAAAACTCGTTTAACAAAAATTGAAGTAAGGCTGCTCTTAATCGGCTTTTTCACCTAAAGAATAATGATCAAGGCGAGCATATATTTTTCGAGTGGCTCTCTGGCCAATATAGACAGTCCACCAACCGGCAGAGGTTCGAAAGACCGCATAGCTCTGAAACTGCTCGGGGCCGTACAAAATGGCACTCTTAAAGATTTTATTGGCCCAATAGCTACTGCTCCCGCATTCTCTCCCTTTGCATTCGAACTCAAGGCTTCCGATACTTTGAAGTTGCTCAAGATAATACTTAAAAACTTCCTTTGTCTGCCTGGCCTCTGGTAAATAGTAGGTGTATGAAGATTTTTTTGCTGCCAAGATTTTAAAGTTTTCTGGTCTCAATTCTTGGTCAACTTTTTCTAGCGCACCAAGAACCAGCATGTGGCTTTTAGCCGGTTCCATACTTTCACTTATAAGTTCTGCTCCCGGGAACGAGCCTACGGAATGGCCTTCGCCCTTCGCGAAGCAAGACAAGGCGACTGAGCAAACCATTAACGCTTTGATTAAATGGGCCATTCACCACTCCAAAAGATCAAAGTAAAGCAACTACATCTTCAAAATTCAATTGACTAGACGAAAGTAACATTAATCTGCCGATCGCTCATTAGAATTTTCCTATCCATTTCCAGTCAAAATTTACTTTTTAATTTTATAATTTGAAACGCCGTTAAAACCCCGCACAGCCTTTTCTGGCTTTCATTCACGAAGATGTGTCTATGAAGGATTTTTCAAGAGCCGTTTCTAACTAGAAGCGAAGCCTACGAGCGCTTACCTTATGACCTTGAATCGGTTCTCGTCATCGGTAATGTAGGAAAATTCTCGCTCACTTTTTATTCGAACTCATCCTACTAATTCTAAAAGCAGATCGTTCAGCCGAGCGACGTAATTGGCTGGTTCCTCCAATTGGGTGCCCTCCGCTAATTTTGCCTGATCAAAAATCACCAACGCCAGATTATTGAATCGGTCCGAATCTTCTTCTTTCTTTAGCTTCTCTACAAGAGGATGAGAAGGATTCACTTCAAAGATTCTCTTTGATTCAGGCACGGCCTGCCCCGCCGATTCCAAAACCCGCCTCATCTGCATTCCCATATCATCTTCTGAAACGACCAAACACGCGGGAGAATCTGTAAGCCTATTTGTCAGCCTGACGTCTTCTACTTTGTCCGATAGTAATTCTTTTACCTTTGACACGAGATCGGAGAATTTTTTTTCATCCTCCTCTTTCTTTTTCTTGTCTTTGTCCTTATCCAAGCTTCCTAAATCGAGCTCTCCCTTAGCAACATCCTGAAATGCTTTTCCATCAAACTCCTGCAACTGACCGACTAACCATTCGTCGATGCGATCGTGCAAAAGCAAAACTTCGATGCCTTCTTGATTAAAAATTTCGAGATGGGGGCTATTAAGAGCCGTATGATAATTTTCTGCGGCCACATAAAAGATCTTTTCTTGCTCAGGCTTCATTTGCTCTACGTATCCCGCAAGAGACTGATTTTGTTTCTCTTCTTTTGATTCTGTTGAGGCAAAACGCAGGAGCTTTGCAATCTTATCTTTGTTGCCGAAATCCTCAGCCGGCCCCTCTTTTAATACTTGTCCAAACTCGCTCCAAAACGAGTGGTACTTCTCCTCATCAGAAGAAAGCTTTTCAATCATATCCAACGCCCGCTTGGTAAGAGCGTTTTTCATGGAGTCTATCGATGGATCTTTTTGCAGGATCTCTCTTGAAACATTCAGGGGCAGGTCATTTGAATCTACGACCCCCCTAATAAAGCGAAGGTATAAAGGCAAGAATTGTTCTGCCTCGTCCATGATAAATACTCTCTGAACATAAAGTTTCAGGCCACGAGGAGAGTCCCTATGCCAAAGATCAAATGGCGCCTTCGAAGGAATGTATAGCAAACTACTGTACTCGAGTTTGCCTTCGACTTTATTGTGGCTCCAGGAAAATGGATCCTGAAAATCGTGCGAGATTGCCTTGTAAAACTCCTTATATTCATCCTCCTTTACTTCTGAACGAGATCTAGTCCACAAAGCTTTTGCAGTGTTAACAACTTCGTCCTCGGGCTCCTTGTCTTCTTCTGTCGCAACCTGTTTCATTGTTATGGGCACAGCCACATGATCCGCGTATTTCTTGACTATACCTCTTAACCTCCAACCATCAGCAAATTCAGCTTCCGAGGATTTCAGTTTTAGTGTGACCGATGTCCCTACCTCCTCGCGTTTAATAGTCTCAACATCAAACTCCGCTTCTCCTTTTGAACTCCATCTGACTGCCTCGTCAGAAGATAGCTTCGCAGACCTAGATTCTACAACCACTTCGTCTGCGATTATAAAAGAGGAATAGAAACCAACTCCGAATTGACCGATGAGCTGCGAATCTTTTTTCTGGTCCCCGGTCAATGAATCAAGGAATTGTGAAGTTCCTGAACGAGCAATGGTCCCTAAATTAGAAATAGCTTCCTCTTTCGACATACCGATCCCATTGTCGCTCACCGTCACGGATTTAGTTTCCTCATCAATATCGATTCGAATACCAAATTCCGTACCCTCAGGCATGATCTTTCCGTCAGAAAGAGCCTCAAACCTGAGTTTATCGATTGCATCGTTGGCGTTTGAAACTAATTCCCTAAGGAATATTTCTTTGTTGCTGTATAAAGAGTGAATCATTAGGTGAAGCAATTGTTTTGCTTCCGATTGAAAACCCATTGTCTCTTTTTTTTCTGTGCTCATACTGTTTCGGATTCCTATGTCTGTACAAGGTAAAAAGTTGGGGGCGAGTTGACGATTTTCAACCCCAGCTACCGCAAAAATTTGAAGCTCCTGAAGCCCCAATAAAGTTGAAAAAATTGCGCTATCAATTCACTTATTTTTTTATTTCTTAAGGTTGAAGACTAGCAAATCAAAAAATGTCTACCATCCGGTTAGTTCTTTAAGTGTTTTTCCGATATCAGCTAGGCTTTTCACCGTTGCCACGTCTGCATTTTCGAGTGCGGCAAATTTATCATCAGCAGTTCCCTTACCTCCAGCGATTATTGCACCGGCATGGCCCATACGCTTACCTGGAGGCGCAGTAACCCCAGCTATATATCCAACTACAGGTTTGGTTACATTTGATTTTATAAACTCCGCTGCCTCTTCTTCTGCAGTGCCGCCAATTTCTCCGACCATGACAATCGCTTCGGTTTGAGGGTCGTCTTCAAACATTCCCAGTATATCGATGAAGTTGCTTCCCGGGATAGGATCGCCCCCGATACCGACGCAACTACTCTGGCCAAAACCAAGGTCTGTAGTCTGCTTTACGGCCTCATATGTTAATGTTCCTGAACGAGAAACAATCCCCACCTTGCCGGGCAAATGTATTTCTCCCGGCATTATTCCAATCTTGCACTCACCCGGAGTTATTACACCGGGACAGTTTGGTCCAATTAGCCTTACACCGCGGCTATCTATACTAGCCTTAACAACCAACATATCTTGTGTTGGAACACCCTCTGTTATGCAAACAATTAACTTAATTCCGGCTGCAGCTGCCTCAAGAATTCCGTCTTTAGCAAACGGTGCCGGAACATAGATAACTGAAGCGTCTGCACCAGTGGCCAAAACTGCTTCCTTAACGGTATCGAAAACTGGGAGACCTAGATGCTCTTGACCCCCTTTCCCTGGGGTAATCCCGCCAACCAATTTCGTCCCATACTCAATAGATTGTTGAGAGTGCATAGTTCCCTGAGAACCTGTAAAGCCCTGACAGATTACTTTTGTTTGATCATTTACAAGAATACTCATTATTTGCCTCCCGCAGCGTTTACCGCCCTCTGAACGGCATCGGACAATCCCGTTGCTGCTATGATGTCTACGTCGCTATCGGCTAACGTCTTAACTCCCAACGCCGCGTTATTCCCCTCGAATCTTACGATGACGGGCACTTCAACACCGACATCCTTAACTGCTCCAATGATGCCCTGAGCAATAACGTCGCATCTGACAATACCTCCAAATATATTTATGAGAACTGCACGAACTCCTTTGTCAGAGAGAATGATCTTGAAAGCTTCACTAACTGCCTCTTTTGTCGCTCCCCCGCCAACATCCAAAAAGTTAGCTGGCTGACCTCCGTTAAGTTTCACGAGGTCCATTGTGCCCATTGCGAGACCTGCTCCGTTTACCATACAACCTATATTTCCTTCCAAGGCTACGTAATTGAGATTATATTCACTGGCCTGATTTTCTCGTTCATCCTCCTGAGAATGGTCCCTCATGGCCTCTAAGCGTTTTTGTCGATAAAGCGCATTCCCATCGACGGCCAACTTTGCGTCGAGGCAATGAAGATTTCCCTCAGCAGTAACCACTAGTGGGTTTATCTCGAGCAAAGACAAATCAAGATCGCGAAACAAAGCCGACAATGACATAAATAAAGTTGCAAATTGATTTATCTGTTTTCCTTCTAAACCCAATTGAAAAGCCAGCTCCCGACCTTGGTAAGAGGAAGCACCCGTCATCGGATCTACCGTAGCCTGCAAGATTTTTTCGGGCGTTTCTTCAGCGACTTTTTCAATCTCAACACCTCCCTCTGTCGACGCCATAAAAGTTATTTTTTTTGAGGATCGGTCAATGACGGCTCCGAAATAAAGCTCTCTTGCAATGTCAGTAAACGACTCTACAAAAATCTTACTAACCGGCTGCCCCTTTTCATCAGTTTGAAATGTAACCAGATTTTTTCCAATGTGATCCTCTGCGAAGGCTCTTATTTCCTCTTCTGAGGCGACTAATTTTACGCCCCCAGCTTTGCCTCGCCCGCCAGCGTGCACCTGCGCTTTAACAACCCATTTATCTCCTCCAATTTTTTTCGCGGCTGAGACCGCCTCTTCCGCTGTATCCACCGCTATACCCTCTGAGACTGGGAGGCCATAATCGCGAAATAGTTCCTTTGCTTGATATTCATGAAGATTCATAGAATTAGACCTTTTTTTTCAGTTGTTTTTATTCAACAGAGCGTTTAGACGCCCTTATTTTTTTCGATTTGCAACGTGAATAGCGTGCCCAGAAACAGCTAAAGCTGCCTCGTGAAGACCCTCGGAGAGGGTGGGATGTGCGAACATCGTCAAAGCAAGGTCCTCTGCACTTGCCTTAAACTCCATCGCAATTACCGCCTCAGCTATCATTTCAGAGGCGTGCGGAGCGATAATATGCACACCCAATAGTCGATCCGTCACTTTATCAGCTATAACTTTTATAATTCCGCTAGTATCGTTGTTGGCCATAGCTCTGCCGCTAGCCCTCATTGGGAAGACTCCGACCGAGTAGTTTTCGCCAGCCGCTTTTAAATCTTCTTCGTTTTTTCCTACCCAGGCAATTTCAGGATGAGTATAAACAACAGACGGAACCAAATCGTAGTCCACTTGAGGCAATTTTCCAGCAATCCGTTCAGCTACCATAATTCCCTCTTCCATACCCTTATGCGCGAGCATCGGTCCACGAACAACGTCTCCTACCGCATAAACTCCTGGCGCATCGGTCATGCAATATTCGTTAACTGCGATAAAGCCTCTTTCATCTAAGGAAACCCCAGCCTCAGGCGAAATAAGATCGTTGGTGTATGGGCGTCTACCTACTGCTACGATAACCTTGTCAAAGATTTCTCGTTGATCCTCATCTCCACGTGAATAGCTAATCTCGACTTTTCCTCTCTTAATGTGAGAGCCCGTCACGCGCGCTCCAAGACGGATATCCATGCCCTGCTTCTTAAACTCTTTTGCTGCCTCCTTGGAAACTTGAGAATCACACACGGGCAGCAACTCTTCGAGCGCCTCTAAGAGTACTACCTCAGATCCAAGCCTGCTCCAAACGCTACCAAGCTCTAGCCCGATGATCCCAGAGCCTATTACTCCAATTTTTTTAGGTACGGAGTCGAATTCAAGCGCGCCAGTCGAATCAACTATTAAATTTTCAGTTAAGGGGCAAGGCTTAATATCGATCGGCACTGATCCGGTAGCTATAATTATATTCTCAGCTGTAAGTTTAGCTTTTTCCTGATTATGCATCGCGATACTTACTTCCCCATTACCCAGAACCTTGGCAATGCCTTCATACTGTTCAACTTTATTTGTTTTCAGCAAACTGGATACTCCCGCAGTCAAATCACTGACCACACGGTCTTTCCTTTTCATCATTGCGGGAATATCTGCGGATAGCTTCGAAAGCTTGATCCCGATATGGCCAAATTCATCTCTGGCCTCCACGAATTTATGAGACGCTTCCAATAATGTTTTCGAAGGAATACATCCTACGTTGAGGCAGGTCCCCCCGTAGGCCGCTGCGCCACTCGAATCAAGCCACTTTTCCACAATTGCCGTATTCAACCCTAATTGGCTGGATCGGATCGCAGAGTGATATCCAGCAGGACCTGCACCTATTACAATTACGTCAAAATCATTAGCCATTTGCCCTTCTCCAGATATTTTAAAGATCCAGCAAAATCCTAGCAGGCTCTTCAAGAAGCTCCTTTATGGTCACAAGGAACCTAACCGCTTCCTGCCCATCAATTAGACGGTGGTCATAAGAAAGCGCTAAATACATCATAGGTCTAATTACGATTTCTCCATCTTGCACCACGGGCCGCTCCTGAATCTTGTGCATTCCTAGAATTGCTGTTTGAGGCGGGTTTAAGATGGGAGTCGATAGAAGCGAACCAAAAACTCCTCCATTGGATATGGTGAATGTTCCACCAGACATATCTTCAATCGACAACTTCCCTTCTTGAGCTTTCTTTCCAAAACCACTTACCTGCTGCTCCAGCTCTGCTAAAGTCAAACTGTCAGCCTCTCTTATCACAGGAACTACAAGCCCCCGCGGAGATCCAACAGCAACGCCGATATCTTGGTAACCGTGATATACAATGTCGGGGCCATCAATTGAAGCATTAACCGCTGGAAACCGCTTTAAAGCCTCAACACTTGCCCTTATAAAAAACGACATAAAGCCAAGCCTTACGCCGTCATGTGTTTTAGCAAACTCATCTTTATATTTTGAACGCAAACTCATGATCGATTGCATATCAATTTCATTAAAGGTCGTTAGCATTGCCGCAGTCTGCTGAGCCTCGACTAGCCTTTTTGCTATGCTAGCCCTAAGCCTAGTCATCGGGACTCTTCGTTCAGTCCTGCCAGCTAGGTCTGACCAACTCGCCTGAGGTGCAGACAAATCGGCAGAGTCGGCAGGCTCTGTGGAAACCGCGCTCGCTTCTTTTTTATTTCCGGCCGACGCAGCGACAACGTCTTCTTTTGTTATTCTTCCATTTTTTCCTGAACCAGAGAGGCTATTTAGATCAATTAAGTTCTCTTTCGCTAGCTGCCGGGCCGCAGGACTTGCTATCCTTTCCTCTGAACCACTAACCTCAAAATTCTCAGTTCCCTCCTCCTGCACATCAGCTTTTTCCAAGGCGTTTGAGAACTCCGTGCCCTGAGAATGATTTGATTCCGCTAGCGCCTGAGGATCAAACTCTCCTAATACCTCCTCGGCTGTCACTGTATCACCGGTTTTTTTATGGATCGTCAACAATACTCCGTCTTCGGGCGCTACCACCTCTAAAACTACTTTATCAGTCTCAATGTCAACTAAGGGATCATCACGCCTAACGGTTTCGCCAACTTGCGCGTGCCAACCAGCAACCTCTCCGTCTGCAATAGATTCGGGGAACTGCGGTGCTTTTATCTTTATCATCTAATACCTCTCATCTACCAAAATCTAGCACACCTTTTTTCTGAGTCCCTATCAAGGCATCCTCAATAAGCTTTTCCTGTTGACGAACATGCAGCGTCATATAACCGGCTGCAGCCGCAGCTGAAGCCTCCCGGCCGGCAAAATCCAACTCAATAGTCGGATCTATTTCTTTTATAACCTTTTTAAAGTAATGCTGAGTGGAATACCAGGCACCTTGATTCTCAGGCTCTTCTTGACACCAAACTACCCCAATAAGGTTTTGATACTTCTCGAGGACTGCGCGGAGGGACTCTTTAGGGAAAGGATATAACTGTTCTATCCTAATAATCGCTACATTATCTAGACCTAACTCTTGCCGCTTAGCTTCAAGATCATAGAAAACCTTTCCGCTGCACATCACAACATGGCTGACTGTCCCTAGCTCTCTCTCATTTAATTCATCTATTACCAATTCATAGGAGCCATTTACCAGATCGTCAATGGATGATACCGCTTCTTTGTGTCTGAGTAAGCTCTTCGGTGTCATAACAATTAGAGGCTTTCTGAGGGGTCTTATGGCTTGCCTTCTAAGCAGATGAAAAATCTGGCTTGGGGTCGATGGCACACAGACTTGAATATTGTGCTCAGCTGATAGCTGGAGATATCTTTCTAAACGCGCCGAGCTATGCTCAGGCCCTGCACCCTCATAACCATGAGGCAAAAGCATGGTCAAGCCGGATAATCTCGCCCATTTATGTTCGCCACTCGTTATAAATTGATCGATCACTACCTGCGCTCCATTGGCGAAATCTCCAAACTGAGCCTCCCAAATCACAAGCGTACCGGGACTGGTACTTGAGTAGCCATATTCAAACGCAAGAACTGCCTCCTCTGACAGAAAAGAGTCATAAAGAGAAAAGCTATTAGTTTCTTTGGTGAGCAGACTAAGAGGCGTATGTGTTTCACCCGCTTTTTGGTCATGCAAGGTTGCATGCCTGTGTGAAAACGTCCCTCGTCCAACATCTTGCCCGGTCAGTCGAATGCTGTGACCCTCATCTAAGAGGGTTGCATAAGCCATATTTTCTGCAAAACCCCAGTTTATAGCCATTGCGCCGGCACCCATTTTCCGACGATCTTCCCAGATTTTTCCTACTTGCTTCTGAAGAACAAAACCCTCCGGCACCTCATGAAGTGCTTTAGCAAGCTGCTGGAATGCTTTTAGGTCGCAACTTGTATCTGACAACATGTCCCACTCATGCCCAAGATAAGGAGTCCAATCAACGTGCATTGACGTGTCAGGCTCTGTGAGATAATCCCAAGCAACAGCATTCCCTTTATCCAAACTGTCTCGATAAGCTTCAATTAGATTTTTATGCTCACGCTCTTCGATCAGACCCTCACCCATCAGTTTTTTTGCATATATTTCTTGAGTTGTTTGGTAATTCCTAATCTTTTTGTACATCATCGGTTGAGTTATGGAGGGCTCGTCTCCTTCATTGTGGCCCCTCCTTCGATAACAAATCAGGTCAATCACTACATCCTTTTTAAATTCCATTCTATAGTCAGCGGCCAAACGAGACACAAAGATAACTGCCTCCGGGTCATCACCGTTAACGTGGAATATCGGGGCTTGTACCATTTTCGCGACCTCAGTGCAGTAATGCGCTGATCTCGCATCAGCTTGCTCACTCACTGTATAACCGATCTGATTATTGAGAACGATATGGATAGTGCCCCCCCGTATAGAAACCACGTGTTTGGGACATTTGAAAGGTTTCCATCACAACACCCTGACCCGCAAAGGCTGCATCACCGTGAACGTTTATTGCTAAGACCTTTTCTCCTAAAGAATCACCCCTACGATCCATTCTCGCTCGAACAGAACCTTCTATGACTGGCGCAGCTATTTCTAAGTGTGAAGGGTTGAATCCCAGGGCTAAATGCATCTCTCCGTCCGGCGTCATTAAATTAGATGAAAACCCTTGGTGATATTTTACATCACCCGACCCGAATCCCGGCTCATATCGACCTTCGAACTCATCAAAAAGCTCGGATGGCGCCTTTCCTAAAAGGTTTACTAGAACATTAATTCTGCCTCGATGGGCCATTCCTAAAACAGTCTCTGCGATTCCTGAGAATCTAGCTCTATAAATGAGCTGGGCAAGGCACGGAATAAAAGCCTCGCCACCCTCAAGACCAAAACGTTTTGTCCCTGGATATCTTGTGCCCAGGTATTTTTCCAGGCCTTCCGCTGCAATTAGCCTACTTAAGATTCTTCTCTTTTGTTCATCAGTTAAATCCGCCCGTGATCGAGTACTCTCCATTCTTTGCTGGACCCACATTTGCTCGGTTTCGTCAGTTATGTGCATATACTCCGCACCAACCGAACCACAGTAAGTCTTCTCAAGAACTTCTATAATATCGCTCAGAGATCCCTCGCTACTTCCGAAAAACAAATTGCCGGTCTGAAATTTTGTGTCCAAGTCGGCCGCTGAAAGCCCGTGATAATCCAAAGTTAAACGGGGCACTTTTTGATTCTGGGTTAATTCGAGCGGATCAAGTTTAGCTTTAAGGTGGCCTCGGCGGCGGTAACCATTGATCAGCTCACTGACTGCAAATTGTTTTCGTTCGTAATCAGAGCTAACACTACTCGCCGGTACCGGCACCACTCTCGATTGATTTTTAGCAAGAAGCAAAAAATGCTCCCTTATAGTGGAGTGCGACATATCGGCCGAGTAGTTTCCCTCTTGCACCGGCAAGCCATCAAAATAGCTGCGCCATTCTTCTGAAACTTCAGCAGGGTCTCTGAGATATTTTTCGTAGAGTTCCTCTACGTACGCTGCATTACCACCGGAAATATGACTGGAACGCCATAGTAACTGCATCTCACTTTCGGACATCTCGCCACCTCAGCTGATTTTAGAAGCTATACAAGAGGCAGGATTGTAACCGAATGCCTGAGTCCTTAACAGATTACACTGTAATTAAAACATTCGGCAAAAAATATTTGGGACTACTCCAGACGAGATTTTATACGGCGCGCTTGAGTAAAAGGTTTCTAATGTGTCCTATTGCACGAGTTGGGTTGAGCCCTTTTGGACAAACGGAAACGCAATTCATGATTCCTTTACAACGAAAGACACTAAAAGGATCCTCTAAATCAGCAAGCCTATCCTCTGTCGCCGTGTCCCTACTATCTGCAATAAACCTGTAAGCCTGCAACAATCCTGAGGGACCGATAAATTTATCCGGGTTCCACCAAAAAGAGGGACAAGATGTGGAGCAACAGGCGCAAAGGATGCACTCATATAGACCATCAAGCTTTTCTCGATCTTGGGGCGATTGGAGACGCTCCATCTCGGGTGGTTCCTCGTCGTTTATCAAATACGGATTTATTTTTTCGTAATTATTGTAAAACTGTTCCATGTCGACTATCAGATCGCGGATCACAGGCAATCCTGGGAGCGGTTTAATAGTCAATTTCTTTCCTCTGACCACATCAGAAAGGGGTGTTATGCAGGCCAAACCATTTTTGCCATTCATATTAACACCGTCGGAGCCACAAACCCCTTCGCGACAGGACCGTCTGTATGTAACAGAAGGATCTTGTTCCTTGAGAAGCTCCAAAACATCGAGCACCATAAGGTCTCTTCCGCCCGGAATCTCTAGATCAAATTCCTGCATGTAGGGAGCGTTGTCAGTATCTGGGTTATATCTGTATATACTTATTTCCATGAATAGTCCTAGTATGTCCTTTCTTTTGGCTCAAACATTGGAACGGTCTTCGGCTCGAAGTTCACTGATCTTTTCATCAATTTCTTCTCTAGCGGATCATAGATCGAGTGACATAACCAGTTTTCGTCATCCCTCTCCTTGAAGTCGTCCCTCGCATGGGCTCCTCGGCTTTCTCTTCTGCCCTCGGCGCTTATCGCCGTTGCTTCGGCTATCTCCAAAAGATTGTCTAATTCAAGCGCTTCTAATTTAGCTGTATTAAAGGCCTTAGACTTGTCGTTTAGTGAGGCTCTACCGATTCTGTCTC
>CACFLG010000040.1 GCA_902567095.1 uncultured OM182 clade bacterium | reverse complement strand
TATTGAAAGGACCTCAGTCGCTTTTCTTCGGAAAAGCAGCGTCTGCTGGGGTGCTCTCTTTTCGCTCGGCCAACCCTACACCGGAATGGGAATATGGATTAACGACTTCTTACGAATTTGAAGAAGAGGGAACCACGGTCGGAGGTTATATCTCGGGTCCATTAAACGACACCCTAGGAATAAGAATAGCCGCCGAGGTCCAGAACGTAGATAAATGGGTGGAGATTGCCCCGGGAAATCCTACGACTCGGCCTGACAGAGGCATTGAAAATGTTATGGCAAGAGTAAGCTTTAAATGGGAGCCGAACGAGAATTTAGTGGCAAATTTAAAGCTTGACTACAACTCGCAAGAAGCCGACATTCTTCAAAGTCATCAGGATATTTTTTGCGGTGCCGATGGGCTGCCTGATCCGTCCGTTTTACTAGGAGGAGCTCTTGGAAGCACTCCAGGGATCGACCTATTTTTACCAACCCATGACTGCAACATTGGTGACGGGCTCTTTGTTGGTATAGATGGACATCCTCTCATTAACACTATTCCTACAGGGTCAGCGGGCGCTGGTCGGAATATCAGTGAGGCATTTAATGACACCGACACCTTTTTCGCTCGGCTCCAAGTGGATTACGCTTTGAGTGAAAGTCTAGGACTAACTTTCTTGGCAGGATATGTCGATCTAGATAATGAATACAACGATATTTTTAATAATACAGGACAGCTGCCAGATGGCACTGCAGCAGGATTGGTTGCCCCTTTCAGGAACACGCTTGAACAGTTCACAGCTGAACTGAGGTTGGCCAGCAGCAACGATGGGCCCTTCAACTTTCAGGTTGGAGCTTTCGTAGAGACAAGAGAAATAGGTCACGACGCGACTCAAAACGCGTTTAATCCCTCTTTGCTTGGGGCCTTTGCCCCGATTTTCGGACCAACCTTTGGCCCAGATCCCGCGACAGGCTTTACCTTTGATTGGCTAGCTGTGCGTCCGATCGAGGCAGACGCAGTATCATTATTCGTCAGCGCGCAATACGACTTGACTGAAAACCTAGAGCTAGCGGGTGGTGTTCGATGGACTGATGAAGAAAAGAGTACCTCTATTGGATTCCCATTTATTCACGCAGGGGTTGCGGCTTTGGGGCTGACTCCCATTGCGTCTGGTTTCCAGGGCAGTGACGTCGAGTTTGAAGATGACAATATATCCCCAGAAATATCGCTCACCTATGCAGTAAGCGATGACATTACTATATACGGCGCATACAAGACAGGATTTAAATCCGGAGGAATAGACAATAACTCCCTTCCCACAGGTGGTTTGGTGGTGAACCTCGAAAGTCAAGATCCTGCTGTTCGTCAGTCATCGATAGATGTTCTCCAATACGAATCAGAAGAGTCAGATGGGGGAGAGATAGGCCTAAAGGCTCGACTTCTAGACAGATCACTCACTCTCAATATCACAGCTTTCAGGTACGTTTTCGAGAACCTGCAGGCGCAGATATTTGATCCAGCGGTGTTCGCTTTTAGTACCTTTAATGCGGGCGAGGTTACGACCCAGGGCGTAGATGTTGACTTTCTTTGGCGGACTTCCATTCCTGGGGTTAGCCTAGTTGGTGCATGGTCTTTCTTAGATACTGAAATTACCGGCGATCTTTTCGTTCCGAGTGGTGCAAACTTAAAAGGGCGTCAAGGCGCATTTGCACCCGATATATCAGGGAATATAGCGATTAATTGGGAGACTAGTCTGAATGATTCTTTGATGTTGAGTCTCAGTCATAATATTGCCTATAAGGATGATTATTTTGTAGGCGGAGGATCCTTAGAACCTTTCGACGCATTGACCAATCCACTCGGTGATATTGCCCAAGACAGTTACACGACCCTTGACGTTAATCTCTCTGTTTTCGCGGTTGATGAAAGCTGGAGAGTATCGTTAATTGCAACGAATCTCACCGACGAAGAGTACATAACGTATGCGGGTCCAGCGCCATTTCGTCCAGCAACAGGCGACGACCAGCTGGTCGGACTTAATCGAGGCCGTCAGGTCTTTGTTGAGGCAGCGTTTAAGTTTTAATCGAAGCGGGGCTGCTTGGTTGTTAACGGATCAAGTAGCTCCAATTCTGCTCAGAAGCAGTGCCGATGATTTCTAGCTTCAATCTTGCTCAGTTTTGGACTCTTATCTCAGACGTTAAAATTTAGAACCTTTAATAAGCTCGTTTCCACGATGATTTTGTGCAAGGGGTGTTTCGATTTAAAGTTTTGCTTCTGCTAAGAAGGTAAAGCTCTCGCTTGATTGACTGCAGCGATCAAGTATCTGACTTTGCTGCCAACTCTCTCTGCGCAGACAACTCGAATTTGTTTTCCTTTAAATCTAGAAAGAGGTCCGTGCCGAGATTTCGGAACATTAAAAAGATATGATTTCCCAATCTGGCTAGTAGTGAACTCAATTTCCGTACCCATAAATGATTCGTATCCATGCGCCTCAAGAGTTTTGATCAGGCTCTCTTGCAAAGCGCTTTTTTGCTCTCTTGTGCCGCGTTGTTTCTTGAATTCCCTTAATTCTTTCAAAACTGCGTCAACGAAGGTGTCTTTTATGATGTCTTTTTTCTTAATCATAGCGTCTTTTTCAGAGAAAAGGCTTCCTTGCGATTGTCCTAGCATTCGATGGAAAATCGAATCGGAGGATCTCCTTCACTCAATTATGCGCATTTTTTGAGTTAATCCTAAAATCTCCTAAGTCGATTATTTAGGACCACCAAAAATGTCCCATGAGTATACCGAAAAGAACCTCTAAAGCTTCCTCAAGGCCTCTTTTCATCCAATAAATGATGAAAATCATCCACATTAATAAAAAGCCAGACAGGTAGCTTGTGTAGCTTTTAATGAAAGAGGTGAATGTTTGCTGATTAGAAATCCAGAGATAGAAATCTACTATGGCGACCACTATTAATATCACCGCCGCAAGCTTTGTGAGAAAGGGAACCTTCCGCTTTTCTTTGTCTTGATCTGATTTTTGCAGGAACGCGATTAGCATGGCGATTCCAATTGCGATTACGCCGATAAACTGAATATTCAAAGTCTCTCCGAAATATTGTTGTTGTAAAAATACCGAAAAAATTAAGATAAATTAGTAAGAGTGATCAAGCAAACCTTTCAGAACAAAAGAGCGCATCAAAAATGTGCGATCTGTTGTGGGGCAAATTGGCGCACACAGCTGATTTGAGATTTTCGTTCTTCGGAGAGTTGTTTCGTTCTTCGACGTTTCCGGTGCAGGACTCTGTTTCAAAAGCTTTTAAAGTTAGTTTCAGGTTTTGTTAAAGTTTTTTATCTAGCATCAAAAATCTAGCATCGTTTCGAAGCAAAACAATTCTGCGACCGCCGTAGTAAGATCATGAGAAAAAAATTCACTAGGGAGTTGTCAACGTGGGCCAACAAAATGAGAATCTTACGCATTGAACTGTTATCTTAGAGGTCCTTAACGCGGCGATCGGAGCCTCGGTCTTATCTTGATTTGATGAAATTGCTAGTCTTGAGGGGGTTGTTTTCAAAGCTTTCTCAGAGGAGATTATGAGATGATTCTTTCATGTATTTTTAGGTGCCTCATCGTCCTGTTCACTTTGGTGCTATCTTCGTTTGCAATTGCAACGCGACCGAATATTTTATTAATAACTGCGGATGATCTCGGTTATGGTGACCTCGGGAGCTTTGGTCATCCGGTTATTAAAACACCAAACCTGGATAAACTCGCTGAGGAAGGTTTGAAGTTGACCAATTACTATGCCCCCTCGGCGCTCTGTTCGCCATCCCGGGCCGGGTTAATGACGGGCCGCCACCCTTATCGTACAGGGATCAGAAGCTGGATTCCCCGCGGTAGCGGGGTGTATCTAAGTAAAGATGAAATAACGCTCGCCGAGACTCTTAAAGCGGCAGGCTACGCGACCTCCCATATTGGAAAGTGGCACTTAAATTCTGATTTGGCCAGTGAAGTTGAGCCACAGCCATTGGATCAGGGTTTTGATTATTTCTACGGACACAACGCCTTCCAAGTTCCCACTAACCTTGATCCAACAAACATCTACCGCAATGGCGAACTTCTCCCGAAACAAAAAGGTTTCACTGCAGAACTTTATGTTTCGGAAGCTATCAATTGGTTGGAGCAGCGTGACGTTGTTAAGCCATTTTTCCTTAATCTTAGTATGGCTGAGCCGCACGTGACCTTTGAAAACCCGGCGGAGTTTAACAAAATGTATGCAGCTTTCACGAAGGGACCAGTTGTTCCAATCGAGTCTGGAGCTGCGGGTCCAAGGAAACATGAGCTAATATCAAGAGGCCCGGGTGAGTACTACGCGAATATAACCTTTATGGATGCGCAGTTGGGGCGATTGTTAGGTTGGCTGGGCGAGGAGGGTCTCAGCGAAAGTACAATCGTTATATTTCAAAGTGACAATGGCCCGGTCACATCAGATTGGTTGTACTGGTTCGAGCTCAATGCGCATGGGAGCACAGGAGGCCTTCGGGGGCGGAAACATTTTTTGTATGAGGGGGGAATTCGAGTTCCCGCAATTATCCGCTATCCCGACTTAACCAGAGCTGGCGATGTCTCCCACGAGATCTTGGTTGGCATGGACTTGTTTGTGACTTTAACAAAATTAGCGGGTGGCGAGGTCCCGAATGATAGGCCAATCGATGGAATAGATGTTTTAACAGTCCTGAAAGGGGAGGCGCTGCCTGATCGAGCAATCACATGGGCGCTCTCAGCTGTTTCGGAGATGCAATTCGCGGTTCGAAGAGGTGAATGGAAAATGCTCTCGGACGGCGATCTCCAGCCAAGGCAGTTGTTTAACCTGAGGGAAGATCCGCTAGAGTTTTTTAACCTCTTGGCAGAGAACCCCTCGGTAGTGAAAAGACTCGACCAAGATCTTAATGAAGCCGTAACAAGTTTTCGTAGCGACCCTTTTCTTCCCGATCAAAAGATGAAATTTAGATTCGCGCAATAAAAATATTTAGTTCAAAAGGGCTGTTAAACTTTGAAGTTTTATTGTCGTATAGCTTAAACTGTCTCCGCGTTAGGGAAAATTTAACTAAGCATTTCATCAAAATCTCGGCTGATTAACTTCATATGGATAATAAAGTAAAACGCAGACTCACCACCATAATGGCGTCCGATTGCGTCGACTACAGCAGGCACATGGACGAGAACGAGGAAAAGACACTATTTAATCTCAAGGCATGTCGATCAATCATTGACCCCGTTATCTTGGAATACGGTGGGCGGATATTTCATACCGCTGGAGACTCTGTCATTGCAGAGTTTTCGAGTCCGGTTGATAGTGTCTTAGCCGCATACGAATTCCAAAAATTGATGTCTCAGCGCAACGAAAAACTGGAGAATGACGATGTTTTGCAATGGCGGGTTGGGATCCACTCCGATGATTGTATAATCGAGGGAGAGGACATATACGGGAATGGAGTCAATATCGCCGCCCGCCTAGAAAGCCATTGCGAACCCGGAGGGGTTTTACTATCGCGTGCGATTGCAGAACTCGTAAACAAAAAAATAGATTTTCAAATCCAAGCTTCTGGTACGAGAGACCTAAAGAATATAAGCGGAGAGTTCGAGGTATACACCGTAGCGCAACCACAAAATTCCCTGGCCCCGTCGGAACAACCCTTGACCAACACGGAAAATGAAAAGTCAGCCTCCAGAAAACCGAAAATAGCATTATTGCCCTTCTCAAATTTAAATAACGACGAGGAAAGTGGCTATTTGGTGGACGGCATTGTTGAAGACATGACCACTGAGTTTTCTATGATTGAGGAGATGGAAATAATTTCTCGTCAATCTAGCTTTGACCACAGAAACTCCGGTGAGCCTCTTGAGAAATTCGTAGAGAGGTTCTCGCTAGATTACTTGGTCTCTGGAAGTATACGGTCATCCGGGAAAAGAATTCGAATATCGGTAGAGCTATCAGACCCAGAAACAGGAAATATTGTCTGGAGCAATAAATATGATCGAGTGCTTGAAGATATCTTTGATGTTCAAGATGAGATTGTTCGAAAGATAACGATAGCGCTCATTGGAGAGATTGAAATATCTAGCTTGAACCGCGCCAAAAGGAAGCCAACAGAGAACTTGACGTCCTATGATTGTCTGCTACGTGGAAAAGATCTTCATCATCAGTTTACTCCTGAAGCGAATGCTGAGGCGATACGTATGCTGGATAAGGCGATAGAGGCCGATCAAAAAAACGGAAAAGCGCACGCCTGGCGCGCTTGCGTTTTAGGCCAAGCTCTAGGTCGAGGGTACCTTGAGACCACGGATGCCTTGATGGAGGATGCATTAAATTCTATTAATACAGCTAAAGAATTAGATGAAGGAGATTTTGAATGTCATCGGATGTTAACGGAGGTTTACTTAAGCCTGCATCAATTTGAAGAAGCGGAGAAACACGGCCAGATAGCGTTCGACTTCAATCCCAATGATCCAAGGGTTACTTCAGTTTTTGGAGAGGTGTGTTTAAGGGTCGGGAGAATTGAGGAGGGCATCTCTCATCTAGAGAAAACCTATCAGCTTGATCCCGTTCCGACTGGGCAATCAAACTCGGACAGAAGGCTTGGAGGTTTGTTAACGGGTTATTTCATTAGCGAGGACTTCGAAAAATGCATTTCCATTGCCTCGGACATGAATGTTCTAGGTTTGCGGGAATGGTTGCTGACTAGCTTTGCTTACATAGAGCAAGGTTTGGATATTTTTGAAAAAGCGTGGTTTATCAGCGGAATCAAGAATTTTAAAGACTCTGATTGGGCTTTAGAAGTTGATAGATTTCATTTAAACAATGAGATGTTAAAAATGAAATTGATTGAGCATGCACATGAACTTACGCGATCTGAGAAAAAATAGAGCTCTTTTTTGCTGCACAACTACATTATCAAGATTTTACCTTATTACCCCCGAATGTATTATTTCGATGGAGCATCTCCTCCAAATACCAGAGCTCGCAGAATGGCATTGCGCGTTTGATAAATGTGAAACTGGTGGAAAGATTTTTAATGATTGATTTTACCTTGCATAAGATTGGGGTTTGTCTGAGGATTATTAAAGAAAAACTACCGGAGCTTTAGATTGCACTTCAATAAGGAAGCAGGCGCAAACCAGAGGTTAGTCGCATCGAGTTACGCGGGAGTATCTCGCCGGCAAGCGATTCTTGAAGCGCTTTCGATTGAGGCGAATCACAAAATTATTGATATTGGGTGCGGGGCTGGATACCTTGTAAAGGATTTGGCGAAAGCGTTAGGCGATCAGGGGCGAGTTTATGCTTTAGACCCCAGCGAGGATCAGCTCGAGGAGGCTCGCATTAGATGCTCGAGCTTTCCCAACGTTACGTTTTTTAATGGTTTCGCTGATAATATCGCGCTAGAGGATGATAGCTGCGACGTTGTCACCTCTACCCAGGCTTATGAGTACGTAAAAGACGTTGATAAGGCCTTAGCCGAATCTACAAGGGTCCTAAAGCCTGGGGGTTCATTTGTAAACGTGTCAATCTTATGGGATTACTTCAGGTTTTATGGCGCAGAAGAAAAGCTCAACAATCTGATTCATGACGCATTTAGAGCCCACTGCTATCACCAGATGCTTCCAATGGAGTTGGACGGGAAACTCCGATCGCTTGGATACCAGCATATAACCAATAAATCTCTTTCGTTTTTAATCACTCGGCGAGATCAAAATTCCCCTGCCCGTCATCTTGAAACTATGGTCGCATCTTTCGCGGTTAGCCAAGGTATCTCAACTTCTGAAGTGGAAGAGTGGCGAAGACAGTTAACCGATGCGGAAGCTTGCGGCCGTTTTGGTTTCACGAGTTATCCAGTTTTAACTAGCGCATACTTAAATTAACGCTGAAAACGTTTTTTAGACAGATTGTTAGGAGCAGAAATAGATAGTGGTACTAAAAAGTAAAAAAGGGGGGCTAATGTCGGACGATATCTTGTTTGAGGTAATAGGAAACGTTGGAGTCATCACGCTTAATCGACCAGAGAAAAAAAATGCTATGAACTCGGAGATTGTTTCCGGGTTGATGGAAATGTTGAATCGCATTAAGAGTGACCCGGAGATTAGAGCGGCAATAGTAACAGGCTCTGGAAACACCTTCAGCGCTGGAGCAGACCTTAAGGCAAGAGCTCAAGAGGGCGGAGGCAGAGCCCAGGACAAAAGCCCTGCAGATATCGTTGCGGTCGACTTCAGCACGAATTGGTCCACAGCGCAGATTGATAAACCGCTGATCGCAGCTGTTGATGGGTTTTGCCTTGGCGCTGGTTTCGAGCTTGCCTTAGCCTGTGACATCCGAATCTGCTCGCCTGAGGCACAATTTGGACTCCCTGAGATAACCCTTGGTTTTTTCCCTGGAGCCGGAGGCGTGCAGAGGTTGGTTAGGGCTTTGCCTCAATCTTTGGCGATGGAAATGTTGCTTATGGGGTCCCGTCTTGATGGTGAAAAGGCGGAGCGTTTTGGGCTTGTAAGCCGGATTTTGCCATCCGATGTATTAATCGACGAAGCCCTGTCTATGGCAAAAAAAATTGCGTCTCATGCACCTCTCGCTGTCAAAGCTGTCAAAGAGATCTCGCGTTGGTCGAAAGATTATAATTTAGAGGAGTCTCTTCGTTATGGTAACGCTCTGCGTTGGGCAATAGGCCAGACCGAAGACGCGAAAGAAGGTCCTCGAGCATTCTCGGAAAAGAGAGCGCCTATTTTTAAGGGCACTTAATTTCGACACGCTTCACTAGCAAATTTATCAATCTCAAATTGTGATCTAGAGTGAAGGTGCCCGTAATTGAAATAATCTCTTGAGTTTATTCTCGGGCGATCTTGCAGAAACGTTTCGTGGCATCTAACTGCCATAGCTTTCAATGTAATCGACTTCTCTATTTTTTACACGAGGAAGGAAGGTCCAGTGTTGGATTCTTGTCGAAGAATCCTGTGGGGATTAGATGAAATCCACAATATTCGACAGGCATTACCGGCCAGTCTTCGGGCCTCGGGACATGGGTCACAGCAACAGTGTGCCAAACCACAAGATCACAATCGCTGATATCTCGGTTTCCTTGGGTAATGTCTGGTAATCCCTTTTGTCCACCATGCATTACGGTGTAGGGCCCCGAGGCAAACAATTCTTCATCGGCGTATGGTGTTGCCCAGAGGTGATATCTTCCGAAACCCGCTCGACGTCCAACTGGAGAATCGGGGGTTGCGAAAAGGTTGGGAGACGCTTGGGGTAGAAGTTTATAAGCAACAGGCTTTCCGAGCGCATTAAGTGAGTTCTGGTTAACAACCCGCCAGTGACGTGACACCTCAGGAGCGTTATTACGTTTTGCGCTGTCTTCGTCAATTAGCTGGCGAGAAACAGATCTAAATTGGGTCCCGTGGGGATTGTTTTTATTCGTTGGCAGAACCTCGATCTGGTTCTCATAAAGGGCGTTCTTTCCCCCATCGAGATCCCAGTCTAATCTAAAACAGAATACATGCTGGTGAACAGGCGAGGACAATTCTGCGGAAATATGTGGAGACTGCCCGGTATTCTCTTTTTCCTTACCAATTGCGCTAACGCCCACAATCCCAGTTAACTTGACCTCCATCTGAATTGTGCCATCGAGATACAAATACCAATAAAAACCATAGTCATAATTTCCAACGGTAAATATAGATGACACAACTAGTCGGCGAGAGCGTCTAACCTCACTTTTGTTTGATTCTGTGTCATGGTGCTTCCATTGGATGCCGTAATCCTCTTCATGCATACATATGGCATTTTCAACGGTTTTAACCTTGCCGTCCCAGGTTATTTGGTCGATATTGAAGTAATAAATCTCGCCCAGGCAGTCACAACCCAGTTTCAGAGAGTTAACCATTTGCCCCATGTTGTACTCGCTCGCGTCGAGGACATGTTTCCAACTATGCATGGGATCTTGATCACCGTAGGGCACAACCATGTCAGACAATGCTGCTCGGTACAAAATAGGGCGACCTTGCAACGTGATTTGAGAGAGAACAAGGCCATTAACGGGGTGCATGCCAACCCTAAACTCGTATCCCTGCCAGTTGATCTTATAGCCGTCAACCTTGAAGCTGGGACCGTTCGGTTGAATGATATCTATGTCAGTTAAATCGGTTCTTGCAGATACCGGGTTCTGGGAATCAAAGCGACCACTCTCTTTTGGCATTGGAACAACACCGTGATCTTCTATATCCACAACCTGACGATCAGTAAGATCGATGTGAGCGATTAGGCCGTGCACCGGTCTTGCGTAGCCGTTGTCAGTCTCGTCCTCCTTCAGGAACGCAATGCATTTTACCGCCCGATGCCCCTTAGGAATTTTGGAGTGTACAAAGCCGCCCGCTGGCCAAGGGTCAATCTGGATTAGTTTAAGATCTTTTTCGGTTGATACTGGGATGCCACGTTTGGCGATGGCTGCTATCCATGCCTCGTTCTGTTTGGTAAGCATTACCGCCATGCCTAGCTCAGCGAAACTATAGGGTGCTTGAGAATCGCCTGGCAGCCTGGATATCGATGCGCTTTCTGAGGTGATATTAACCTCAGCAACAAAGCCTCCATCTGGGATGTTGTCAACACCAAGCAATTTCACGACTCTTGGAGCCATAGCTCCCGACTTCACAATGTGTTTAGGCGGCTCTAGGAGACTAGCGGAGGAAAAAAAAGCCTCGGTTCCATAGGCGGTTTTACGAAATATTTCAACAGCTGTATTTATTTCTTTAGCAGATATCGGTTCTAGCGGATGTGTCATCAGCGACTCTCTGATTCATTTTAGAATCGGTTTCAAAAAGTTTTTAGAGGTATTTTCAGATACTAAATTAAGTTCCACTGAGTGGAAATAGTGAATGGCCTGCTAACTGCCTGGCTTAATTTCCCAGTACCTTACCTCAGCTTTTTTTGAAAGAATATCGGCATCCCAAATAACACAATTCACGGCCCCATTGTTCACTGCATCTGTAAAGTAGATCTGTAATGCCGATCCTTGTCTTGTAAATGTGCCTCTGTGGGGAGTCGCTAGGACAGAGCCATCGAGAAGGAAAGTTCTGGCTTCGCCAGTTGTTGTGCCTCGATCGCTGTCTCCATCAACCGGACTCAGAACATGAGAAGCAAAAACGGTCCCGTATCCTTCGACCTGCCCTTCGAAATCAATTGAGGTTGAATCAGCTTCAATCGATATTCTGGTGATTTCTAGGCTGCCTGTGCCTGTTGGGCTATTCAATTTCATATCGGTTTCCTTTTGGCCAGTTTTGCATATTAACTGCAGCGTTTTTGGTTATGCAAATACGGTAAAAAAGTTAAGCAAGAATTTCTCTAAGGTATATTGTGCTGTTATGCTCCTTGACTCTTACTGATTCCTATTGGTCAAGTATAAACCCACGGCAGCTGGATGCAGGCATTAATTTTCGCAGTTGTAATGCAATTAAGGAGAAACTCATGAAGTATTTGCTGATAATTTTAATATTTGTCTCGGCTGGAACGCTAGCCGATGAGTCGAAGAAACTCAATCCGATTATATTTATGTTAGACCTGTCGGTTAGCGAGGGGAAAAAGGAACAAGCAGATAAGTTTACCCATGAAATCGCGGCTAATGTTTTAAATGTTGAACCTGGAACTTTAATCTACGAGTACTATTTCGATTCTGATCACAAAGCGTTTCTTTACGAAGTCTACAAGAGCAATCAGGCGGCGATTGAGCATGTGAGAAATTTTCGTGGCAGTAACTGGGAGGCTAAGTTCGGGGAATTCTTTTCGATAACTAATTTTTCCGTATTAGGAAACTCGTCTGAGGAACTAAAGAAATCTTTGGAGGGTTACACAACGGATTTTAGGACTTTAAAAGGCGGCTTCCATAAACCTGCAAAAAGTTTGGGAAAGGAAATTAGGGGGCTCTGATTTTTTGAGTGTTTTGTTAGGAGAACCTGTCTGCAAAAGCGCCGGTTGATTTTCTCAACTACAGTTTGGATATTATAGGACTATCTGTCCTAAACTAGGGCTAGTGTTTCTAAGATAAGAGAAAGGTTTTTATGAGCCTTTGAGTTCCTTTTTTTTAACAAACAAAGAGGAATCAAGCATGCCAAAAGAGGTATTCAGGAATTTGATATCGGGCGCGTTGTTAACCCTCTCTTCGCAATCATTTGCCGAAGTTGCTTTTCTCGAGTCATGCAACTACAAATATATCCGGGGATGGGGTAATAGCGTTTACGTAGGAGTGTACAAGAGTTCTGTTAGCGAAAATCGGTTTACGAGGACATTTAAATCATATTGTCCTAAGTACATAAAAATATAGCTTTTTTCGTTTAGGTTAGTCGGCTTGCGTTCTCGCTCCTCGTCTCACCAGTTCGTGGCGAATAATTTTCCATTCGCGCTTAATTCGGCGATAGTTCGTTAGATAAACTGCCCAAAGCGTAAGTGTTTCGCTTGGTCTGTCTTTTATGTAATGGAGGGCTTGCACGTCGGTTCGGGTAAATGCTAAATCACCTTCGATTTTTATTATTTGAGGGCCTAGCAGGTGTTGAGTAGCTCCAAAAGCCTCTAGCTTGTTCTTGACCTCTTCGGTCCAAGCATCCGCACCGATAACCGAGTCGCTGCCGAATCCCAGGATTTCTGCGTCTTCGGCGAAGCACTCTCGATACATATCAAGATCTCGGTCATCGACCGCTGCAGCATAACGCGTTAGCACGTCTTGAATTGCGAAGCGGTCAATTAGGTCGTTAGTCATTAGTTGTAGTTTCCTCGCCCACCTTCTTCGAATCCTATCTGATTTTGCCCTGAAAGTCCTTTTGATAACTCGCTATCGATTTTGATTTTTTTTTCAACTCAAACCCATCCATTGGCTAATAGACTTGATACGTCTAAAGACTAGCCACTCGAGGAGT
>CACFLG010000039.1 GCA_902567095.1 uncultured OM182 clade bacterium | reverse complement strand
GATTTTGAGCAACTAAGTCTTGATGGCATGCAAAAAACCCTTTTAGGTGAAGATCGAACTTTACTAAATGCTCTAGTGATCTCAGGTCTCGCTCAAACGCCTAAAGGAGAGGTCACGGTCGGCCAAGCTAGAAAACTCATTCAAGGGAAATCAATAACTATAAATGGGGAAAAAATCACTGACACTGAAGCAACATTGGAGAAGAATGAAGGTCTTTACGGTAAGTACTTCCTTATCCAGAAAGGCAAAAAGACCCATCACCTGCTAATAGGTTGATTAGATCTTACTCACAAAACTTCGGGGAAGAAAAACTACCCCAAAGTTTTAAGGTGGTGGAGCCAGGCGGGATCGAACCGCCGACCTCCTGCGTGCAAGGCAGGCGCTCTCCCAGCTGAGCTATGGCCCCTCGATAGCCAACGAGAGTTGGTGGGTCTGGGTGGATTTGAACCACCGACCTCACCCTTATCAGGGGTGCGCTCTAACCAACTGAGCTACAGACCCAAGAGCTGTGACTTGTTGCTTTCTTTCAGACTAAGGCGGCGTATTATACGCAGAGAATTACAGTTTACAAAAGAGTATGTCAATAAAAGGCACTAATAAGTTTTTTGAAACCATGATTTCCCAAGGAAAAGTGCGGGCAACACCAATCTTGCTCGATTTTCTCCAAGATATGGGTATTTCTTATCTTAAAAAAGCTGATGAAGTTTTTCTAGACGAAGATTATGAACTGTTGAGCCCCGATTTATTAAGCGAATATCTTGCCCAGTCAGGTTTTTCTCTCCCGAAGATAGAGGTATACAGGATAGCGACATCTACTAATGATATCGTCATGGACGAATTTCTGCGCGGCTCGAAAAAAGATTACCTGTGTGTGGCTGAGGCCCAGACCAAAGGAAAAGGCAGGCGAGGAAGAAGTTGGGTCAGTCCATTTGGAAGAAACATCTATATGAGTTATGGCTTTGTTTTTAACTCTGATATTTCTCTGCTAGAAGGCCTATCTGTTGCCATCGGAATAGAGGTTGCCGAATCGTTAACTCGGGTTGGGTTAGCTCGAGTTGGCTTGAAATGGCCTAATGACTTGATCTTAGATCAAAAAAAGTTAGGAGGAATTCTAGTCGAGATGGCTCCAATGAAAGCTGGCTCAATAGCTGTGGTGATTGGTCTGGGGATGAATTTGATGCTTTCGTTTCGTGATGCCGAATTAATTGATCAGCCCCATGCGGTCGCGGGTGGCAATATACAAATCCCCCGAAACCGATTAATGAGTGAGCTAGCATTAAGCGTGATTTCTGCAGTCAAAAAGTGTCGAAAAAAAGGCTTTGGCGATTACAAATCAAAATGGAATAGATTTAACTCGCATGCTGGAGAATTTTTAAGGTTAGAAAGGGCAGGTCGAAGTATAACCGGAATTGATAAGGGAATAGATAATAGTGGTAACCTAATTCTTGACATAAACGGCGAAACAATAGCTTTTAATTCTGGAGAAGTAGGCTTTGTTAGAAGAGAAATCTCTTCTGATCAAATTTAGAAAGGCGAATGTTTGATCGATTGGTTACAATCGCATAGAATCTCCCCACCAATAATAGTCAATTTTTTGCCGCTATAGCTCAGCTGGTAGAGCAACTGATTTGTAATCAGTAGGTCCCGAGTTCGACTCTTGGTGGCGGCACCAGTTTGTTATAGCCATACATGAAGAGTTTTATTAAAAATTAGTTTGACAATGGTATGAGGCCTAGGCAGAATTTAGCGCCTCTTTTTGGAGGGGTTCCCGAGCGGTCAAAGGGATCAGACTGTAAATCTGACGCGTAAGCTTCGGTGGTTCGAATCCACCCCCCTCCACCATGAGGGCTGGATTCATGATTTAGGAGGGTTGTCGGTTGTTGGCGGGTATAGTTCAATGGTAGAACGTCAGCCTTCCAAGCTGAATATGCGAGTTCGATCCTCGCTACCCGCTCCAGTAAAGCTCTGAATAGGGTTATGCCGGATGCGATCGAAAGAGGATTTATAAGCTCATATAGCTCAGTCGGTAGAGCACTTCCTTGGTAAGGAAGAGGTCACCGGTTCAAATCCGGTTATGAGCTCCATCGTTAACCGGTGTATATGAGTTAAATTTTAAAAAATAGTTGTCAAAAATTAAAGGAGAGGGCTTCGATGTCCAAAGAAAAGTTTGAGCGGACGAAACCACACGTAAATGTGGGAACAATTGGCCATGTTGATCATGGAAAGACAACACTCACGGCGGCGATTACTAAAGTGTGCGCCGAGGTTTACGGTGGTGGAGAGTTCCAGGCTTTTGACCAGATAGATAACGCCCCTGAAGAGAGAGAGAGGGGCATCACCATCGCCACTTCTCATGTGGAGTATGATTCGCCTCAACGCCATTATGCTCATGTGGACTGCCCAGGGCACGCGGACTACGTCAAAAACATGATCACAGGTGCGGCTCAAATGGATGGAGCTATCCTTGTGGTCTCTGCGGCTGATGGCCCCATGCCCCAGACTAGAGAGCATATCTTGCTTTCTAGGCAAGTAGGCGTGCCCTACATCGTAGTTTTTCTTAATAAAGCAGATATGGTGGACGACGAAGAGCTCACCGAATTAGTCGAGATGGAAGTTAGAGAGTTGTTAGATGCGTATCAATTCCCAGGTGATGATACGCCAATAATTATCGGCAGCGCTCTAAAAGCTTTAGAAGGTGATGATTCCGAGATCGGAGCGCCCGCAATACAAAAGCTTGTGGAGACTCTTGACGAATACATTCCTGAGCCCGAAAGAGCAATTGATCAGCCCTTTTTGATGCCGATCGAGGATGTGTTTTCTATATCCGGTCGCGGGACTGTGGTTACCGGTCGAATTGGAAGAGGAATCGTAAAGGTTGGTGATGAGATCGAGATTGTAGGAATCAAAGAAACTGCGACTACTACTTGTACTGGGGTGGAGATGTTTAGGAAACTCTTAGACGAGGGGCGTGCTGGAGAAAACGTGGGTGTTCTTCTTCGCGGTACTAAGAGAGAAGAAGTAGAAAGGGGGCAGGTTCTTGCTATTCCTGGATCTATTACGCCGCATACACAATTTGAAGGCTCTGTATACGTTCTGGCAAAGGACGAAGGGGGAAGGCATACTCCTTTCTTCAAAGGGTATAAGCCACAATTCTTTTTTGAAACTACTGATGTCACCGGTGAATGCGAGTTACCCGAGGGAGTCGAAATGGTTATGCCGGGTGATGACATAACTATGAAGGTTAAATTAATCGCTCCAATTGCAATGGAAACAGGCCAGCGATTCGCCATTAGAGAGGGTGGTCGAACCGTTGGTGCTGGAGTGGTAGGAAATATCATAGAATAATCAGGCATGGTGAGATAGGCCAGTAGCTCAATTGGCAGAGCGGCGGTCTCCAAAACCGCAGGTTGGGGGTTCGATTCCCTCCTGGCCTGCCAAGTACCCGCTGGTAAGGAAACTATGAACAGTAGAGCAGAAGAGAGAATTAATTTCGATATTGCGAAGTGGGTCCTGGCTTTCTTAATTCTTGGTGCAGGAATATATGGAAACTCCTACTATTCCGCGGTGGAGCCGTTATACAGAGCGCTTGTTGGAGTAGTAGTTTTTGCCATTCTTATTACGATTGTATTGACTACAGAAAAAGGCTGGTTTGCTTGGACGTTATTAAAAGAAGCTCGAGTGGAGATTCGAAAAGTTATCTGGCCGACGTCCCAGGAAACTGGTCAGACCACATTAATGGTGGTAGGAATTGTCCTATTTGTAGGGCTTATCCTTTGGATTCTGGACGCTCTTTTAAGCTGGGGTCTTTCAGGGACCATAGGTTAGGAGAAAAATTTGTCAAAACGTTGGTATGTTGTTCACGCTTATTCTGGCTATGAAAAACAAGTCATGAAAGCTCTGCAAGAACGAATTTCGCTTTCTGGGTTAGAAGAGAAGTTTGGAGAAATTCTTGTGCCTTCGGAAGAGGTCGTAGAGATGCGAGCTGGTAAAAAGCGTCGTAGTGAGCGAAAATTCTTTCCTGGGTATGTTCTTGTTGAGATGGATTTAGACGATGACTCTTGGCACTTGGTGAAGGAAACTCCTCGGGTTATGGGCTTTATTGGGGGTAAGGCCGATGAGCCGGCCCCAATTAGCGACGCTGAGGCAGAGGCGATTCTAAGAAGGGTTCAGGTGGGAACAGAGAATGTTACCCCGAAGACTATATTCGAGCCTGGAGAGCTTGTGAGAGTTATAGATGGCCCCTTCAACGACTTTAATGGCGTGGTGGAGGAAGTTAATTACGAGAAAAATCGCCTCCATGTCGCTGTGACCATTTTTGGGAGGTCGACACCCGTTGAATTAGATTTTGGGCAGGTAGAGAAAGGTTGAAATAGGATATCAGAATATTTCTTGTTTATTAAAAGGGGAGTGCGTCAAGTCAGCACGTTATACCCAAGGAGAGACCATTGGCAAAGACTATAGATTCATACATTAAGCTACAAGTTCCTGCTGGGCAGGCTAATCCGAGCCCTCCCGTAGGCCCTGCACTTGGCCAACATGGTGTCAATATCATGGAATTTTGCAAAGCATTTAACGCTGAGACACAGTCCCTAGAGCCAGGTATGCCGGTGCCGGTTGTCATAACAGTTTTCAGTGACAAGAGTTTTACGTTCATTAGAAAAACACCTCCTGCCTCGACGCTCCTAAAGAAGGCTGCCAATATAGAAAAAGGAAGCGCTGAGCCTCATGTGTCCAAAGTAGGCTCAGTTACAAGGAAGCAGCTTGAGGAGATAGCCTCAGCAAAAATGCCCGACTTGACCGCGAAAGATATGGATGCGGCAGTGAGAACCATAGCTGGAAGTGCTAGAGCAGCGGGTATAGAAACAGAGGGCGTTAATTGATGAGAAAATTAACTAAAAGAGCTAGGGCTTTCGAAGATAGGGTGGATCGAATTAGACACTATTCAGTTGATGAAGCCGTTGAGATTCTGGAAGAGCTATCTTCGAGCAAATTCAAAGAGTCGTATGACGTAAGCATAAATCTTGGAGTCGATCCGAAAAAATCCGATCAGGTGGTTCGGGGGGCAACAGTTCTTCCCAACGGCACAGGGAAATCGGTCAGAGTTGCGGTTTTTGCCCAGGGAGATAAAGCGTCTGAAGCAAAAGATGCTGGCGCAGACATCGTTGGTATGGAAGATCTAGCAGAAGCAGTAAAAAATGGCGAGCTTAATTTTGATCTTGCCATTGCTACTCCTGATTCGATGAGAGTCGTGGGTCAGTTGGGCCAAATATTGGGCCCTCGAGGTCTGATGCCGAACCCGCGTTTGGGAACTGTAACTCAAGAGGTTACAGAAGCTGTATCGAATGCAAAGGCCGGGCAGATTATGTATCGAACAGACAAAAATGGAATCGTTCACGGAGGTATTGGGAAGGTTGGCTTCGACGCAAAGTCGTTGAAAGAAAACTTGGAAGGTCTTATTGCGGATTTGAAAAAATCTAAACCCGCGTCTTCAAAGGGCACCTATCTCAAGAAGATCGTTCTCTCGACGACTATGGGGGCGGGGTTGCAGATAGACCAGTCCTCACTTGATATTTGAATTAAAAAGACTTTGGGGCTCCAAACATTTGTTTGGGCTCGTCAAAGACCGCAGGTCCTCTTAAAGGTTAAAAACCTGCGCAGACGGTAACCCGATTCGAAACATTGGATCTTTTGCCGTTTTTCCGCCGCTTGAAGTGCTTTGGATCTTTTAGCGGTTAAATTAACGTGCAAGGAGTGCAAAACTGTGCCGATTGGACTGAAAGAAAAAAAGGCAATTGTTGCCGAGGTCAATAAAACTGCTGGAGAAGCCCTCTCTGCGGTCATGGCTGACTACAGGGGCGTTTCTGTCGAAGAAATGACTGCGTTGCGAAAGCAAGCCAGAGAAGCAGGAGTTCATATCAGAGTCATTAGGAACACTCTTGCTAAGAGAGCTTTTGAAGGAACCGACTTTGCGTGTTTGTCTGACGCACTATTGGGGCCGAATATTCTTGCGTTTTCGATAGAAGACCCCGGTGCGGGTGCAAGGATCTTTAAGGAGTTCGCGGAAGAAAACGAAGCTTTCGAAATAAAGGCTTTGTCTATAGGGGGCAAGCTTTTACCTGCTGACCAGGTAGACGTCCTGGCTAAGTTGCCTACCAGAGACCAAGCCTTAGCTCTGCTGATGTCAGTTATGAATGCGCCTGTGACCAAGATGGTGAGAACTTTAAACGAAGTGCCTGGAAAGGTAACTCGAGTATTTGCCGCTTTGCGTGATCAAAAAAGAGAAGCCGCTTAAAACAAATATAGGAGATAAGATATATGTCAGTATCAAAAGAGGACATTTTAAACGCTGTTGCAGAAATGAGCGTAATGGACGTTGTAGAACTTGTTGAAGCAATGGAAGAAAAATTTGGAGTTTCTGCTGCCGCGGCCGTTGCAGCCGCTCCTGTTGCTGGTGCTGCAGGAGCAGATGCGGGCGGCGCTGAGGAAAAAGATGAGTTTGAGGTTGTTCTTACCTCAGCCGGAGAAAAGAAAGTTAACACTATTAAAGTTGTTCGAACTTTGACTGGGCTAGGCCTTAAAGAGGCTAAGGCGTTAGTTGATGAGGCTCCTTCATCCTTAAAGGAAGGGGTCTCGAAAGATGACGCCGAAGATATGAAAAAACAGCTGGAAGAAGCGGGTGCGTCTGTAGAGCTGAAATAGACGTTTGCTTTTAAATTGAGGGAGCCTATGTTGCATGGTTCCCTCTACCTTTAATTAATTTCCTTATTAAGCTGGAGGCATCGATGGCCTATTCATACACAGAGAAGAAACGCATACGAAAAGACTTTGGAAAACTACCCCAAGTTATGTCCATACCCTATCTTTTGGCGATACAGGTAGAGTCTTACAAAGAGTTTGTTCAAGATAAGGTTGAGCCATCAGAGCGGCAAATGAAGGGTCTTCACGCCGCTTTTCAATCAGTATTCCCAATAACTAGTTACTCCGGTAATGCTTCTCTGGAATATGTTAGTTATAGGTTAGGAAAGCCCCTGTTTAATGTTAAAGAGTGCCAGTTGAGAAGTGTAACTTATGCCGTTCCTCTGAGAGTGACAGTTAGGCTTGTTATATTTGACAAGGATTCAGGCAACAAAGACGTAAAAGACATAAAAGAGCAAGAAGTTTATATGGGCGAGATTCCGTTGATGACCGACAATGGGACCTTTGTTATAAATGGAATCGAGAGAGTAGTGGTCTCCCAGTTGCACAGATCTCCTGGAGTCTTTTTTGATCATGATAAAGGGAAAACTCACTCTTCTGGAAAACTACTATACTCCGCCAGAGTCATCCCGATGCGAGGCTCTTGGTTGGATTTCGAGTTTGATCCGAAAGACAATTTATACGCAAGAATAGACAGAAGAAGAAAATTGCCTGCGACTATTTTGCTTAGAGCTCTCGGATTTTCTGCTGAAGAAATCTTAGACATGTTTTTCGATACTGATAGTTTTGAGGTTACGGAAGAGGCTTATACCTTGGAGCTCATAGCAGCGAGGCTTAGAGGAGAGACCGCCCAATTTGATATTTGTGATAAAAAAGGCGTTGCGATAGTCGAAGAGGGAAGCAGAATAACTGCGAGGCATATTCGTGAAATGGAGAAAGCAGGGCTAACGAGGCTCAACTGCCCTCCAGGCTATGTATGCGGTCACGTTTTGGCGAAGGACCTGATTGATTCAGAAACTGGAGAAGTGGTTGTTGCGTGCAATACTGAAATCACTGAAGAGATTTTAGATAGGATTTCTGAACTAGGAATTACGTCTTTTGATACTATCTACACCAATGATTTGGATTGCGGATCTTTCATATCTGAAACAATCAGAGTCGATTCTACAAATAATCGGCTAGAGGCTCTCGTAGAAATTTATCGAATGATGAGACCAGGTGAGCCTCCAACTAAAGAAGCAGCTGAAAACCTATTTACTAATCTATTTTTCTCCTCCGAACGATACGACCTCTCTTCTGTCGGTCGCATGAAGTTTAATAGAAGATTGGGGCGTGATGAAGAGTTGGGTGAAGGAGTTCTTTCTAATCACGATATTATTGATGTCATAAAATGTCTAATCAATATCCGAAACGGAAAGGACACCGTAGACGATATAGATCACCTTGGAAATCGCCGGGTAAGATCGGTTGGTGAAATGGCAGAGAATGCGTTTAGGTTAGGCCTAATCAGAGTTGAGCGCGCCGTAAGAGAACGCCTATCTCTGGCTGAATCAGAAGGGCTTCTGCCGCAAGATCTCATTAATGCTAAGCCCGTTGCGGCGGCTGTCAAAGAGTACTTCGGCTCGGCTCAATTATCCCAGTTTATGGATCAAAATAATCCGCTTTCTGAGGTTACACACAAGAGACGAGTTTCGGCACTAGGGCCAGGAGGATTAACTAGAGAAAGAGCAGGTTTTGAGGTGAGAGATGTTCATCCAACTCACTATGGTAGAGTTTGCCCCATTGAGACCCCTGAGGGCCCAAATATCGGCCTCATTAATTCTTTGGCTACCTATGCAAGGACGAATTCTTATGGTTTCCTTGAGAGTCCTTACAGAAAAGTTTCAGATGGCAAGGTCACTGATGAGATAGAGTATTTGTCCGCAATAATAGAAAGTGATTATGTAATTGCCCAAGCTAGCTCTAGGCTAGATAGCAAAGGAAAGTTGGTAGAAGATTTAGTTGATGTCAGATTTCAGGGTGAGTTTACCAAAATGCCCCGAGAATCGGTAAACTTTATGGATGTGTCTCCCCAGCAGGTAGTGTCGGTAGCGGCCTCTTTAATACCATTTCTAGAGCATGATGATGCAAACAGGGCGCTAATGGGTTCGAACATGCAACGCCAGGCGGTTCCGACTTTAAAGGCAGAAAAACCATTGGTCGGCACCGGGATGGAAAGAACGGTTGCAAGAGATTCGGGCGTCTGCGTAGTGGCTCTGCGTGGCGGGATGGTTGAGACGGTTGACGCGGGCCGAATCGTCATTCGAGTTAATGATGATGAGACAGAGAGCGGTGAGGCAGGTGTAGACATATATAACTTAACCAAATATACACGCTCCAATCAAAATACCTGTATCAACCAAAAGCCTTTGGTTAAGGCCGGAGATATGGTTTCTAAACAAGACGTATTAGCTGACGGCCCGTCCGTAGATATCGGTGAGCTAGCTCTCGGACAAAACATACGAATTGCTTTTATGACCTGGAATGGTTACAACTTTGAAGATTCTATATTGATCTCTGAAAAGGTAGTGAAAGACGATAGATTTACTACTATTCATATTCAGGAACTTACCTGTGTAGCCCGCGACACGAAACTAGGTTCTGAGGAGATCACTTCCGATATCCCTAATGTTGGAGAAAGCGCTCTCTCCAAGCTCGATGAATCAGGCATTGTATATATAGGCGCAGAAGTGGATCCTGGAGATATCCTTGTGGGCAAGGTGACTCCCAAAGGAGAGACGCAGTTAACTCCAGAAGAAAAACTACTAAGAGCTATCTTCGGTGAGAAAGCGTCTGATGTAAAAGATACATCTTTACGAGTGCCTAGTAGCTACAAAGGAACAGTAATAGATGTTCAGGTGTTTACTCGCGATGGGCTACAAAAAGACAGTAGAGCCTTAGACATTGAGCGAGCTGCCCTAGTGGAAGTCAGAAAAAATATAGAAGAAGAATTTAGAATTGTAGAGACTGCTACTCGGGAAAGACTTGCGGTTTCGCTTCAGGACAAGAAGATAATAACTGCTCCTGGGCTTAAAAAAGGGCAAGCGCTAAGTGGAGAGTACCTATCGAGTTGTGATCTAAGCGATCTTCTAAAAATCAGAATGGAAAGCGAATCTCTGAATGAGCTTCTAGAGATAGCAGATCAAAGGCTTCATGACCGGCGAAAAGAGTTGGATGAACGATTTGAGGAGAGTAGAAGAAAGCTCGAGTCGGGAGATGACTTGGCTCCTGGAGTTCTTAAAATTGTTAAAGTTTATCTTGCAGTTAAAAGGAGAATACAGCCTGGTGATAAGATGGCTGGACGTCATGGTAACAAAGGTGTGATATCCGTAATAAAGCCCGTTGAAGATATGCCCTTTGATGATGATGGTGAACCGGTTGACATAGTTCTTAATCCTTTAGGCGTTCCCAAAAGGATGAATGTGGGCCAGATCCTAGAGACCCATCTTGGCTGGGCTGCACATGGCTTGGGTAAAAAAATAGGAAAAATGCTTGATCAGCAGGCAGATGTTCTGAGAATCCGTGAATTTCTTGAAAGCATCTACAACCAAAGCGGGAGACAAGAAGACTTCAAAGGGTTTGGAGATACTGAAATCATCGAGCTTGCAGAAAATCTTCGAGAAGGAGTTCCTATGGCAACAAACGTTTTTGATGGAGCCAATGAGGGCGAAATCAAGAAAATGTTAGAAATAGCCGGCCTTCCCTCGGATGGGCAATGTGTCTTATACGATGGTTGCTCAGGTGAAAGATTCGATCGGCCTGTAACAGTAGGCTATATGTATATGTTAAAGCTCAATCACTTGGTTGATGACAAAATGCATGCTCGATCAACTGGCTCCTATAGCCTGGTCACCCAGCAACCCCTTGGAGGGAAAGCCCAATTTGGAGGTCAGAGATTTGGGGAAATGGAAGTTTGGGCTTTGGAAGCATATGGTGCTGCTTATACCTTGCAGGAGATGCTGACAGTAAAGTCTGACGACGTTCACGGCAGGACTCGTATGTACAAAAATATAGTCGATGGTGACCACAAAATGGAGCCAGGGATGCCGGAATCATTTAATGTCCTAGTTAAGGAAATTCGGTCCCTAGGTATAGACATTGAGCTTGAAAACGAACAGAGAAACTAAATTCGTATAGAAAATTGATTCGAAAAAATTTTTGTTTGGAGAAAAATTTTGAAAGATTTGCTGAATATTCTAAAGACGCAGGGACATTCCGAGGAATTTGATTCGCTCAGAATTGGGTTGGCCTCCCCTGATATGATCAGAAGTTGGTCTTATGGAGAAGTAAAAAAACCAGAGACTATAAATTATCGAACTTTCAAGCCTGAAAGAGACGGTCTCTTTTGTGCAAAAATCTTCGGCCCGAACAAAGATTACGAGTGTCTCTGCGGAAAATATAAGAGACTCAAGCACAGGGGAGTCATATGCGAGAAGTGCGGCGTAGAAGTGGCCTTGGCTAAGGTTCGTCGCGAGCGCATGGGTCATATTGAGTTAGCAAGTCCAGTCGCACATATTTGGTTTTTAAAGTCTCTGCCCTCAAGGATTGGACTCTTGATGGACATGACTCTCAGGGATATTGAGAGAGTCCTATATTTTGAATCATTTGTTGTGATTGACCCTGGTTTGACGACGTTAGAGAAAAGACAACTGCTAACAGATGAGCAGTATTATGAGGCTTTAGAGGAATTTGGCGATGAGTTCGATGCAAAGATGGGAGCGGAAGCCATTCAAGCATTGATGGAAGACATGGATCTACAAGAAGAAATCCAATCTATTCGGGAAGATTTGCCCAACACAAACTCTGAAACAAAGATTAAAAAGTATACAAAGAGACTTAAGCTGATAGAGGCGTTCGAAAAATCTGGCAACAAGCCCGAATGGATGATTTTAAAAGTTTTGCCGGTGTTGCCGCCAGACTTGCGACCTTTAGTGCCCCTTGAGGGAGGGAGGTTCGCAACTTCGGACTTGAATGATTTATACCGTAGGGTAATAAACAGAAATAACAGGTTAAAGCGTCTTTTGGATTTGTCTGCGCCTGACATAATCGTTCGTAATGAAAAAAGAATGCTACAGGAAGCCGTTGACGCCCTGCTTGATAATGGGCGAAGAGGCAGGGCGATAACCGGGACCAACAAAAGACCTCTAAAGTCATTGGCTGACATGATCAAGGGTAAGCAAGGAAGGTTTCGTCAAAATTTACTTGGGAAAAGAGTCGATTACTCTGGCCGTTCTGTAATTGTAGTTGGTCCGACTTTAAGATTGCACCAATGCGGACTGCCAAAAAAAATGGCGTTAGAACTCTTTAAGCCTTTTATATTTGGGAAGCTTGAATCTAGAGGTTTAGCAACGACCATTAAGGCCGCAAAAAAAATGGTAGAAAAAGAAACCTCCGAAGTTTGGGATATTTTAGCCGAGGTCTCTTCCGTAGCACATGCTGCACAGACCGTAGCGGGTCTCGCAGGTAATTGGACTCCTCACCATAATCTCGTCCACAGCAGACGCCTCAATCAGCTCAACCGATTTTTCATCTAGCATCGTGCCCATCTCAACAATCAGATTACCATCGTCAATAACATCTTCTGCAGTAACCCTTCCCAATATCCTTGTACCTAGAGCTTCTACGACATCTCCACCCTCTATTACCGCAGACATAAGCATTCCAGACTCGGTACCGCAATCCACTTCTGTAATAACCAAGTCTTGTGCAACATCAACTAGACGACGGGTTAAGTATCCCGAATTTGCTGTTTTCAAAGCGGTGTCCGCTAACCCTTTTCTAGCACCATGAGTTGAAATGAAATACTGCATTACTGAAAGACCTTCGCGAAAGTTTGCTGTGATTGGTGTTTCTATAATGCTCCCATCAGGCTTAGTCATAAGACCACGCATGCCTGAAAGCTGCCTTATTTGAGCGGGAGATCCTCTAGCTCCAGAATCAGAGTACATCCAAACGCTGTTAAATGAAGTTTGCTCTTCATCATCCCCTTCACGATTTTTGACCGTTTCTTTGGCCAGCGTTTCCATCATTGCAGAGCCCACCTTATCGTTTGCCCGAGTCCAAATATCAATGACTTTGTTGTATTTCTCACCCTGGGTAACTAAACCCGATGCAAACTGTCCTTCGATCTCTCTAATCTCTTCTTCCGCACCCGCAATAATCTTTGCCTTATCTTCTGGTATCACAAAGTCGTCAACCCCAATAGAGGCACCGGAGAGGGTGGAATATTCATATCCTAAATACATAAGCTGGTCACAAAAAACCACTGTGTCCTTTAAGCCAACTGACCGATAGCAAAGGTTTATAAGTTTCGATATGTCTTTATTTCCCATGGTCTTATTTATTTGATCAAAATCGATACCTTTCGGCATAATTTGATAAACGAGACTTCTGCCAACCGTGGTTTCTATCAGCTGACTAGCTTCCTTTCCGTCTTCGGAGTGGCCGGATTCAATTCTTAGCTTGATTCGCGCCTGCAGCCCTACCTTTCTTGCCTCATAAGCTCTGGAGATTTCTTCCACATCAGCGAATATCATTCCTTCGCCTAAATCATTTATTCGCTCACGAGTCATCCAGTAG
>CACFLG010000038.1 GCA_902567095.1 uncultured OM182 clade bacterium | reverse complement strand
CTTTAGGAAGATACCCCAAAGGTTTTTCTACTTGATGCTTGCCAATTCGATATAGCAGTTTTTTAGCAGACTGTGTTAGCCTAAGTCACTCTCTTTTAAAGGCAAATCAGATATGGACCTGTCTTTTGGTCCCAGATATGAAGACTTCCGCTCAGAGGTCAGACAATTTATTCAGGAGCACGGATCCAAGTCTCCTCAAGCAGGAAACTCAGGCAGCAAAAAAGCCATGGCTTGGCAGACCCTGCTGATTGAAAACGGATATGCAGCTAGGACAATACCAAAAGACTATGGCGGATATGGTGGATCCCCTGACATCATAGAGTCGCGAATAATCGCTGAGGAATTTTCAAAAAAACAGATAAGTACTGGCCTTGGTGGGCAAGGCATATCTATGTTGGTCCCCGTGCTACTTGAGATGGGAAGCGAAGCCCAGAAAAAACAATTTGTTGGTCCGACGATAAGAGGAGAGATGCTTTGGTGCCAAGGGTACTCGGAACCCGGCGCTGGAAGTGACCTAGCGAGCCTTTCGACTAAGGCTGTTCTTGACGGCGATGATTGGGTCATCAATGGTCAAAAAATATGGACAAGCACCGCTCATCTTGCAGATTGGATTTTTTGCTTGGTTAGAACTGAACCGACTAAACCAAAGCATCAAGGAATCTCGTTTCTTCTCTTTAAAATGAACACACCTGGTATAGAGATTCGACCTCTGGTTGATATGACTGGAGACGCAAATTTCAATGAGGTTTTTTTTACAGATGTCCGAGTCCCAAAAGATCAGATCGTCGGAGAACGCGGGCAAGGATGGATGGTCGCGAACGCTATCTTGGGACATGAGCGCGGTTCTTTAGCACCGCCGGACGCTGCGCAATCCAGGCTTAACGGCGTCATTAAATTGATGGAAGAAAAAAACTTTTCTGGAGAAAAGGTAATTGATAACCCAGTGTTTCGAGATCGCTTGATGAAAATTCAAGGAAGAATTCTTGCCATGAAATGCAATGACCTGCGTCTGCTCTCTGCAAAGATTAATAAGAATCAGGACACCCAATTAGCTTCAATGATCGTCAAACTCCAAGGCACCGAACTTCGGCATGAACTTGAATCGCTAGCCATAGACGTAATGGGAGAGCTTGGCTTAGCTTATGGCGATAACCCATTCATTAAAGGTGGTGGCTCTTGGCAATATCAATACATGTACTACCTCGGCTTAATCATTGGAGGCGGCACATCACAAATACAAAAAAATATCATCAGCGAGCGAGGTCTCGGGATGCCTAAAGAACCCAAGATCGAGAAAAAGGGCTAACCGCATGGAATTTGGGCTCTCCAACGACCAAAGTCTTTTGCAGAATCAGGTTGCTCGATTCTTAAAAGAAAAAGTCCCACTGGATTTAGTCAGGGCAGTAGCTGAAGGCACGCAAACCGATCAGATAATCTGGACTGAACTTACGGAATTGGGACTTCCCGGAATAATGATTGACGAAAGTTTGGGAGGGCTTGGGTTAGGGCTTCTCGATGCAACGATCATCGCTGAGCGCCTAGGCTACGGAGTAACGCCAAGCCCATACTTAACCTCAGCAATAATAGCGCCGACTGTGTTGAAACTTTCGAAACAAAGAGAAGATATTCTAAGCAAAATCGTTACTGGAGAAACAAGGGTAGGAATTGCCTTCAACCAGGCAATTAGGCCTGCTCACGAATCAGGATTTGAAATCAAAAACGGAAAGCTCGATGGAAGCCTTCTCTTTGCAATGGACAGTGACGCCGATTATTACTTGGTGGCGGACAGTGACAAGAAAATTTATTTGATCGACAGGAACTCGACGGGTTTTAAAAGCGTACCTCTATCAACAGTTGAAAAAACTCGCTCCTCGGCAGAGTTAAAGTTCTCCCAGGTTGAAGGAGATAAAATCTCAGATGATCCCGATATTTTCGATGAGGCTTGGAATGCAGGGCTTGTAGGACTGGCAGCAGATAACTTAGGTGCAGCTCAATGTGCGCTTGATCAGGCCGTCGAGTATGCGAATCAGAGAGAACAATTCAATCGGGTAATTGCCTCTTTCCAAGCAGTTAAACACATGTGCGCAGAGATGGCTGCCCAGCTTGAACCATGCCGCGCTATGGTTTGGTATGCTGCGCATGCTTTCAGTGACATCCCAGAAGAATCCACCATGATGGCGTCTCACACCAAGGCCCACCTCTCGGAAGTAGGGCAGTTTGTTACAAGGACCGCAACTGAGGTGCACGGCGGAATGGGCTTCACGGATTTAGTTGGACTTCATTATTGGTTTAAAAGATGCGGTTTCAATCGCCAGGCACTTGGGTCTCCAGAGCTTTTACGCGACCGCGCCGCTATTGCGCAAGACCTAGTAACCTAAAAACTCAATAATGTCTCTCCAAGCTTTAGAGTCTTCAATTAAAAAAAGATGTCCTCCGTTGTAGAACTCACACCTTGAATGCGGAATCTTTTCGAGGACTTTTTGGTTTTCTTTTGGTGCGATACCATCGTAAAGACCTGCGCATATGAAAGTCTCCGATCTTATTTTCTCTAGATCTGCAACCACGTCGTGCTGGGCACGCGCTCGGATTTGCTCGCGATACCCTCTCTTATATTCTGGGGTCGCATGATCATTGATTAATCTTGATTGCGTAATTTGGATAATAGCTTCGACCCTATTCGAGTTATTCTCTTGCCAAGATTTTGTGTGTCTTAGATCGTTATAATCCATAAGTTGCATAGCTCTTTCAATCGCGTTTTGATCTTCAGGAAGTTCATGAAACGGGAAGCTGGCAAAGGCTCCTCCAGGGGAAGTACAACAAAGCACGATCTTCTTCATTCTCTCTGGGAACTGCAAGGCAATGTGCAAGCCCACCATTCCTCCAAAAGACACCCCAACTAAATGAACTTGGTCAATTCCGAGACTATCTAGAAGCGCGATTGCGTCTTTCGAGTAGTCTTCCATTTCATAGGGCCCTGGAGGCTTTTGGGTTTGGCCAAGGCCGCGCTGATCATAGGCGATCACTCTGAAATTTTTAGCAAGAGGGCCATCTAATGCGTTGGGCTTCGCCCTCAAATCGGCTCCGGTGCCACTTATAAATAAGACAGGGCAGCCCTGACCTCTCTCTTCAAAAAACATTTCTAGCCGAGCGGTTTTTAGAAGTGGCATTACGCAATAACGCCATCTTCGCGCATTTGGACGATCTTACGGTCATCAAACCCAAAAGACTCAAGAATAGCATCGGTCTGTTGCCCATGCGCCGGAGCGGGGTTACCAATTGACAATCCTTCCCCATTAAATCTGGCAGGCGTCCTAACAGCCCTTAATTTTCCCATCAAGGGATGATCTTGAATTTGAACCGAGTCACTCGCCTGGAGCTGTTCTTGGGAGAGTGCCTCATCCAAGGTGTGACAACGTGCACACGGCACGTCATTTTTTTGTAACCGCTCGAGCGCCTCGCTGGTAGTAAGCTCGGAAAACGATTTAGCCAGGATTCCGCGATATTCTTGCAAATTAGCAATCAGTTTTTCTAAAGAATTAAAACGTTCATCCTCAATCATGGATTCTTTGCCAAGGGCTCTCAACACACCTGCCCGCTGGGCTTCGGTCGCAGCCGAGATAGTCAACCCGCCGTCTTTTGTCAAGGTCATATCGTAAAGCATATCGGACAAAAGTGGCTGGGGGACAACATCCTCATCCAGTAATGTGTGATTCTGAAATGCATCAGGGAAAAGGAAAAACATCGCTGAATCCAGCATCGAGAGGTCTATGTGTTGTCCCTTACCTAATCGTTCTCGAACATAGAGGGCGCTGCTCACAGCCTGAAAAGCTGTATATGCTGTTAACTTATCGCACATAAGATTTTTAATGAACGCCTGTCCCCCGCTTCCCTGAGCGGCGGTCATGCCTGAGTGCGCTTGGATTACCGGATCATAGGCAGGCGCCGAACTCAATGGCCCTTTAGTACCAAAGCCAGAGATTGCCATGTAAACCAATCTTGCATTTATACTTCTCAATCTTTCACTGCCTAAACCATGTTTGTCCATGACCCCTGGCCTAAAATTATGGATTACTACGTCACAATCGGTTGCCATTTCTCTGATAATTGCTTGGCCATCAGGAGACTTAAGATCTAATCGAATAGATTCTTTCCCTCGGTTACAGTTTGCGAAGATCGAAGATATTCCTCCCTTTTCGGCACCAATATAACGAAGCGGATCTCCCGTCTCAGTCGGCTCGACTTTAATGACTCTAGCGCCTTGCTCTCCTAGCATCATCGCTGCGAGGGAAGCAGTAATCATGGTTGAAAATTCAATTACGGTAATGCCCTCAAATGGCTTCATCGCTAATTCTCCTTTTTTAGGGACTTTCAGATTGTAACCTTAAAAATAAATCCGTTGGGAATATATTGATCTCTTCTAATGATTACAAAAGACAAGAAAAAATTACGCCCGTAGTGTTAGGCTTGAGATCTAACAAAACAGACACAAGCAGACGGAGAGACCGGATGACAGAATTTGGCGCGTTAATGTTCCCAACAGACTATGCAATGAAGCCTGCAGCACTTGCGAAAGCTATAGAAGAAAGAGAAATGGATTCAATCTTTTTTCCTGAACACACGCACATCCCCGCATCCAGAAAGACACCTTATCCTGCCGGTGGTGAGCTCCCAAAAGAATACTCAAACACCTACGATCCTTTTGTTGCCTTAGGCAGTTGCGCAGCGGTGACAGAGAGAATCAAACTTGGAACAGGTATCTGTCTGGTTGTGGAGCGAGATGTGATCACCTTGGCGAAGGAGATTTCTACGTTAGATAGGATTTCTGACGGCAGATTCATCCTTGGAATAGGCGCTGGATGGAACGCAGAGGAAATGGAGAACCACGGTATAGAGTTTAAAAATCGTTGGAAGATAGTAAGAGAAAAAATTCTGGCTATGAAGGAACTATGGACCAAAGAAGAAGCTGAGTTCCATGGAGAATTTATCAACTTTGACCCTGTCTGGTCTAACCCTAAACCAGTTCAAAGCGGCGGCCCGCCAATTTGGATGGGAGCTACGTCAAAATGGAGTTACGACAGAATCGCGGAATATTGCGACGGTTGGTTGCCAATCGCCGGACAGGATAAGGGACACCTGCAAAAGATTGAAGAAGCTCTAAAAGCTAAAGGACGAAAAACCTCCGACATTACATTAGCTATGTTTGGCGTACCGCCTGACGAGGACTTTGTCGACAAGAAGCTAACGGAAGGTTTCAATCACCTTGTTTTTGGGCTGCCACCTGCGGGAGAAGAGGTCGTTCTTCCGATGCTGGACAAATATGCTGAAATCGCTAGAAGGTACAAATAACCTGGAGAATTTGATGGAGTTAAAGAATTATGACTCTAACTCCATCTATTCTGGCTCGAATTTTGGATGGCCCAGCTTAGACGTTGTCGCCGAAGCTGGGAACTTTATAAATTTCTTAGAAGGACTTACCAATGCTGAAGATGATTGCTTGTGACTCGTCCGGATTGCCTGCTGAATCAGCCTGATCCGAAAGCTCCTCACTGCTAAAAATCGCTGCTATTCCGATGTCCAGCTCGGCTACCGTCGTGCCATAGCCGATCTCAAAATATTCTCCGTCTGATTCATCACCAAAAGCTCCGAAAGTGCCATAAAATCCATTTCCTGGGTCAATAGTAAGACCGAAAAAGTCGTAGTCAGACGGGGTACCGAAGCCGTCCCACTCGCCAACGGAGTACTCAAGTGAGATCCAAGAATAACCAAGGTTTAAATTAATCTCTTCATAGGTGTCGTCAAATTCTCCGGTGTAATAGTAGCCGGTAAACCCAACACTGGCAGAAAACCCGGCTTCAGTTTCAAAACCGTAACCGGCATACAGGTCAACTTCTAAACCGTCACCCACATCAGCCGCCCAGGTCCCGACGTAAAATCCACCGTTCTCATAGTCTGCACCAGCACTGGCCGACGAGTTCTTTTGAAGAATTCCTCTGAAGTAGTACTCGGACACATACCCGACATTAAAAGAGACGTCTCCCTCGGCGACTGCGGTGGACGACATCAATGCGCTCACAGAAAATAGTGCCCCCACAGCGATTTGAGTCAATTTGTTCATTTTTCACTCCTAATATAAATTAAAAAAACTTGAATCTTCGATCCTGATTAGGAATCTGCAAGCTGCGGGCCAACTATATATATACGTTTATAATCAGTGATTTATGATAAGTTAGGGCCGTACTGGTAAATCTATCGCACTGATTTAGTGCGAAACGTCGCACCAAATACTCTCATTGCGTAGAAAGCGTATCCACTTCCAGCCGGGTTACGTCTGCTACTGATTTCTTCAACCTAATTTTTCGGTCGTGTCCAAGAAACCCCTTTTCAAATTCTACGAGGAAGAATTTTATACCCCACCACCTTGGCGCCCCGTCCAGAGTGATCCTCACAACTTTTTCCGTGTCAGAAATATTTTCCTGAAGGGTAATTTGCTTTGTTTCATATAACCTTCCGCGACTGTCTGACACCTTTATTAAGCCTTTATTTAAACCAGAGAGATCAAATCTGCTCGTTTCTATTTTAATGTCGACTAGCATTTGTGTGCGAAGCGTCGAGTTTTTTCTGTTCTTGCCCCGCTGAGATTCAATCGTGATCCCAAATATTTCCAAATATAATTTGTCAGTTTTTACGGTGTCCTCACTTCGCTTCAGAGCCTCCGCGGGGATGGTTATGAACCTTGTCTCATCTTGTTCAATCTCCCAAGAGCCGTCAGGTTTTAGTCTGACTCTCGATCCGTCACTTAAAGTCCCGAAACGATCGTCTGAAAGATATTCCCAACTTCCATCATCGCGAAGCAAAACCTCTCTGCCAGCGTCAGTCAAAATTGTTTGTTCTCCAAAAACAAACAAGGGTAAGAGACACGCTATTTTAATATAGAACCATTTTTTCATTATTGAGCACCGCATTTTATACTAAGAATTCTTTTCCCGAGGAAAGTTACAACCTTATCCCGCACCTCTTCCTCGATCAAATTAGAAATTTCTTATTCTTAAAGATGAACCGTAAATACCAAATAGGTTATCCTTAATTCTTTTTTTAGAGTCTTTAAAATGGCAGAACTTTTAATACCTTTTGCGGCCGACTCCTCACAGAAGCTTGCCGTCGCAGACGAATTTGGGTCCACAAATTGGAAAAATTTTAATGAACGGGTAAACCAATTAATTCATGCGCTAAGAGGACAAGGCTTAAAGACTGGAGATGCCTTTTCCGTTCTGAGCGGAAACAGACGCGAGTATGTTGAGGCATTCGCGGCTGCCGCCCACGGAGGCTGGCTGCTGGTCCCGATAAATTGGCATCTTGTCCCTTCAGAAATATCCTACATACTTGAGAATTCTGAATCCAAAGCGTTTCTTATAGATTCCCGTTTTTATGAATTGGGCATGCAGACAATTAGTCTTGAAAACGCTCCGAATATTTTACCTATCGTGGTAATGGGAGAGCCTGAGCGCGATACTTCGACTCAACACAGGAATATTTTCACCTACGAAGAGTTTCTTTCTAAAGAAAAAAGTCACGAACCAGAAAATCAGAGTCTCGGTGGTCCAATGTTTTACACCTCGGGAACAACTGGCCACCCAAAAGGAGTCAAAAGTGCGCTCTCTCAGACGGGAACTCCCGTCGGCACACTGAAAATGATTGGAGATGGACTTTCCGGCATGCTTTCGATTGAGCCGGGAGGAAAAACTCTCTTAGTAGGACCAATATATCACTCGGCCCAATGGGCATTTTCCTTTCTCCCAATGCTAGCAGGGAGCAGCATAGTAATGCGCCACAAATTTGATGAGGCAGAAACATTACGACTTATAGACAATCATCAAATAACAAATGTTCATTTGGTTCCCACCCAGTTCACTCGAATGCTTAGGCTGGATGAGGAAGAAAAGGGGAAATTCCAGGGGAAGAGTCTTAACGTTGTCTGGCATGGAGCAGCGCCTTGCCCGCCCCAAATAAAAAAACAGATGATTGAATGGTGGGGCCCAGTCATTTGTGAATACTACGGTTCAACGGAGGGATCCATTGTCACTACCGTTTCCAGTGAAGAATGGTTAGCTAGACCAGGAACGCTTGGGAAACCAACACCCATAATGGAAGTTGTTGTCATCAAGGAAGATGGAACAAACGCTAGCGCTGGAGAATCAGGCCAACTTTACGTAAGAAACCTTATGGGATCTGATTTTGAGTATCACAATGACCCGGAAAAAACCAATGAGGCACACAAAGAGCCTGGTTTATTTACTTTTGGAGATATCGGTTATCTAGATGATGACGGCTATCTTTTCATGAGTGACAGGAAAATTGATATGGTGATCTCTGGCGGAGTAAATATCTACCCCGCTGAAATTGAAGGCGTCCTGATCAATCATGAGTCCGTCATCGATGCAGCCGTCTTTGGCATCCCAAATGAAGAATTCGGAGAGGAAGTAAAAGCCGCTATCCAACTAGTTGAGGGAGTTTCTGCGAATGATGGTTTAGCAACGGAAATAATCGACTACTGTAGAGAGCACTTAGCCGGCTTTAAGGTCCCAAAATCGATAGATTTTGAAAGAGCGCTGCCGAGACATCCCACGGGCAAACTCTTAAAGCGTATCCTGCGTGACAAATATTGGGAAGGGCAGGAACGAAAGATATAAGGCAGCTCTGCTTTTAACTTTTAGCAACGCCGATCATTTCATTGATGTCGGTATACTTGACCCTTGGGCGGCCCTCAGCCTCACCTCTTTGCAATTCTGACCGATCAATATTTTGCCATTCGGGATAAGTTACTACCGCACCTTCTTTCTCGTTAATTAGGGCCTCTGCTCCTCTAATCGAAGGGTCCTCAGGCACATTAACTTTCCCAGACCCCAGGTCCTCTAACATTAGGGCAACCGTCTCTTGCGCACAGGTCTTGTTTGTTCCAATCACCCCGCTAGGCCCTCTTTTTATCCAGCCTGCGGTATACAAACCCGTTACTGCGGTGCCGTCTGGTTCAACGACTCTCCCTGAAGCGTTCATGATTGTTCCCGAATTCTCATCATAGGGAATATCAGGCAACGGCTTCCCCTTGTAGCCAACGCTCCTGAAGACTAAACCAGCCGGAATGATCTCAGTTTCTTCTGAGGCAACCGGTTTTAGACCGCCATCTTGATTTTCGACCAATTTATTTTTAACAACTTTTACAGCTTTAACCTTTCCATCTTCCCCCATTAATTCAATGGGCGAGACCAAGAATCTTATGGTCAAGAGTCTAGATTTTCCTTCAATATGACGATCAGCGTATTCCGAAATAAAATTAATATTTTTTAACGCGTTTTTATCATCCTCTACCAACGCTAAACTCGCAGCGTCAACCTTTGCCTCGTCAACCGGGACGGTTACATCGGCGTCTTCAAATTCTCCAAGCTCCTTTATTTCTGGCGGGGTGAAAGCTGCTTGGGCGGGACCTCGGCGCCCAAGAATATAAACATTCTTGATCTTGCTATTCTTAAGAGCTGAGAGGGCATGATCAGCGACGTCGGTAACCGAAAGTTCATGATGGGTCTTACAAAGCATTCTAGCAACATCCATGGCAACATTACCGACACCGACAATCACCACATTTTCCTGAGACAAATCAAATTTTCGGTCTGCGAAGTCGGGATGTCCGTTGTACCAAGCAACAAACTCGGTGGCTGAAAAACACCCTTCTAAATCCTCTCCAGGAACCCCTAAATCTCTATCAAAGGGCGCTCCAGTCGAAAACATTACCTGATGGTAATACTTTCTTAAATCTTTCAAACTGATATCTGACCCGTATTCTACGTTCCCAAAGAACCGAAAATTCGGTAATTGAGCACTTTTATCGTACGCCTTCTGGACTGATTTGTCTTTTTGATGGTCCGGCGCAACGCCCGCTCGCACCAGGCCAAAAGGGGTAGGCAAGCGGTCATACATATCAAACTCAACCACCAGCTCCTTCTTTTTTAAGAAGTTGCTAACCGTGTAAAACCCAGCAGGCCCCGAACCAATAATCGCGACCCTTAGAGGATTTTTCGCCGTACCTATTTCGCCCATGATACTTCCTTTTTTAAAGTAGAAGATTATCAGATAAAATCGAAAAAGTGGATGAATGCCTTCTGTTGCTCCGTAAGCTTTAGCGAAGAGAATACATCTGTGGGATTAAACTAGCATCAGATTACCCAACCAGAATGAAGAACTTTTCTGAAAAACTACTTAGATGGTTCGATGCCTCAGGGAGAAAGGATCTACCTTGGCAAACCAATAAAACTGCCTACCGAGTTTGGGTATCAGAAATCATGCTCCAACAAACTCAGGTAAAGACGGTAATCCCTTTTTATGAAAAATTTATGGGTCGATTCGACACTGTGGAGGATTTAGCCAAGGCATCAATCGACGAAGTTTTACATTTTTGGAGTGGGCTGGGTTATTACGCACGGGCGCGAAATCTGCACAAAACAGCCAAAATAGTTACCAACAAACACAGAGGCTCTTTCCCAAATGATCTAACAGAACTTATATCTCTTCCTGGAATCGGGAGATCTACTGCTGGAGCTATCATAGCGATCAGCACCGGAGACAAAGCAACAATCCTTGACGGGAATGTAAAACGAGTGATAAGTAGACTCTTTGGCCTGACAGTCTGGCCAGGCGTTAGAGAACAAGAAAACGCTCTGTGGGAGATTGCTCACAAGCTGACTCCAGACTCCCGAGTTTCTGACTACACTCAAGCCATAATGGACTTCGGTGCAACGTTGTGTACCCGCGCTAAACCAAATTGCCTCAATTGCCCGTTCAAAAAAATTTGCAAAGCACACTCGCTAGGTATTGTAGAAAAATGTCCAGGAAGCAAACCCAAGAAGAAGCTACCCGTAAAACGAAAATCGATGCTCCTAATTTGTTCTTCCAAAAAGTTTCTTTTGGAAAAAAGAAACTCAGAAGGTTTATGGGGCGGGCTTTGGACTTTCCCCGAATGTGACCCAGAGGATTTAGAGATCAGACTGGCAGAATTGAAATTAAATCAAAAACAGTACGAAATGCTCCCTATTTATAGGCATTCTTTTAGCCACTTCCACTTAGATATAAGCCCGGTTAAGATCGAAGTAGAGCAAACAGAAATAGAAACGAGGAAAAAAATTTATCGATGGGTATCGGTCAAAGGCTTAACGAAAATTGGAATACCTCGACCTACAGAAAATCTCATGAAGAAATATGCGTTTTAGAGAAAAATCTAAAAGGATCATAACCTTGCGCGCCACTTATAAGCTTTTTAAAAAAATGGGGAAGAGCTGATGACCAGAATGGTCTTTTGCAAACGTTTCAAAAAAGAACTTCCAGGTCTTGAGAGCAGCCCTCTTCCTGGGCCCGCGGGAGAAGAAATCTTTGAGAACGTATCAAAACAGGCCTGGGAAGAATGGCAGAAATTACAAATAATGCTTATTAACGAAAAGCACCTTAACCTTAGAGAGAAAGAATCTAGGAAATACATAAACTCCCAAAGAGCCCTTTATTTAGAGGGTTTGCCTACCGACAGAGCTGAGGGATTCGTGCCCGAAGAAGAAATATAATAAAATGAGGTTTAATAACCTGTTTCTTGACTAGTTCTAATGGTTCAGCTTTAATCACGACCTCTTGAACACCTGAAATAACTAGTTAAAAGGCCAGATAGCTCAGTTGGTAGAGCAGGGGACTGAAAATCCCCGTGTCGGTGGTTCGATTCCACCTCTGGCCACCACTATAGACAGCCACAAACCTTATCTCAATACACTGGAGTGTTTCATCCTTTTCTGCGGTAAGGGCGAAGTCTTTGGGAACAAGAGATAAGACAGCTCGCATGTAAGCACCGGGATTCTCTTTGCAGGCACGGTCAATGGCGTCAAGACCATGCTCTTCCCAATGTGTTATGAGTTCGCTAAGAACCGACTCACTAAAACGACTACGCGCGCCTTTGGGGTCTCCTAATTGTCCTTTTTGTCAAGCCATCTATTCTTCCGAGTTGCGAGTGACTACTCAAAGGCTTCAGTTTCTGATCGCTCTAACTGATGGAGGCGCATCTCACCTTTCAGATCTTGCGAGTATCTTTCTCATTGCCAGGACCGCCTCTCCAAAATGGCATGCAAATCGCTCCGCATCGAATAGGGATTGCCGCAATACCTTTTCCCGTAGCCTTTTCCGGAGAATCGAAAGCGCATTTAGGTCGGAGGCAAATGCTAACCCCTTGGCGATATATTCATCCTCATCAGCTGCCACCCATTCCGCAAGCCCCGCATTATGAGCGATCGATTCGCTCACGTGAGACACAAAGTGATCGCCCCGCATTGTAATTACCGGAACTCCCATCCATAGGCCCTCTACGCTAGTTGTGCCGCCATTATATGGGAATGGCGATAACGCGATGTCGATACGCTGATAACAGGCTAAGTGTTCTTCTCGCGTTGACTCGCCCTCTAATATTAATCGCCAAGGATGAATTCCAACCTCCGAAAACATTGATAGTATCCTGCTGCGATTTGGCTCGATATCAATCCCCTTATTTTTTAAGAGCAATTTAGAACCAGGAACCGCATGAAGAAGTCTAGCTCGGACCGAAACCACCGCTGCCGTCATTTTTGAGATCTGGTTTAAGCAACCAAATGTAATAAATCCATTCGAGTACGCAGGCAATGACCCCACATCCAAATCAAATTCAGGCGGAGAGAAGCAGAAATAGCTCTCTGGTAATTGCCAAATTTTCTCCACAAAATGGTCGGCTTCTGTATGCGGCGTTACGTATGGATCGCCAAGAATATAATCCATTTCAGGTAATCCAGTAGAAGCAAAATATCCGAGCCAGCTTACTTGGATAGGGGCTGGTTTCCACGCAAAGACGGGTAAACGATTCTTAGCTGTGTGGCCAGCTAGGTCAATTAAGATGTGGATTCCATCTCCATGTATCTTTTGAGCTGCCTCCATGTCATTGAGACCTACTAGCGGGCACCACATATCGAAGAGAGGCTTTAACCGAGACGTGACAGCATCCACCGTGTTGACAGTTGGATAGGCAAATAGCTCAATTGACGAAGACTGAAGCTCAATCAAAAGGTTCTCAAGGAAGTAACCTACCGGATGTGATCTAAGATCCCCCGAGACAAAACCAATCCGGATACTCTCCTCGGCTCGGCTATGCGACCAAGTGTCGAAGCGAGACGTCACTGTCTGGTCAACAACTCTCGCGAAATCTGTGGCGTCAGCATGGTAGCGGTCCTTGTTGAATAGCATCGAGCCAAGAAGCATCAGCAGATTACTGTGGGCTTCGGCAAAGTCAGGCTTCAGGGCTATCGCTTGTCTATAGGTTGCTTCTGCTTTATCTAATCTTCCTATTTTTTTGAGCGTGTTACCCAAGTTGTTGTGGGCCTCGGCAAAGTCAGGCTTCAGGGCTATCGCTTGTCTATAGCTTGCTTCAGCTTCGTCTAACCTTCCCAGTTCTTTGAGCGTGACACCCAACTTGTTGTGGGCCTCGGCAAAGTCAGACTTCAGGACTATTGCTTGTCTATAGTTTGCTTCAGCTTCGTCTAACCTTTCCAGTTCTTGGAGCGTGTTACCTAAGTTATAGTGGGCATTGGCATAGTCAGACT
>CACFLG010000037.1 GCA_902567095.1 uncultured OM182 clade bacterium | reverse complement strand
CTACCTGATCGAGTTTTTGAATTTACACTACCGACGTCCCTAACTCACTCGAGCGAGGATTTTGCGAACACAAGCTGGCATATCCTCAAAAGCTTGTCCTGTTAGGAGGAAAGACGTTAATTTATAATAAACCTCTAAGGCTAAGGAATGAATCCTTGGCTCAGTTGGCGAGAAACCATTTATCACTCAGCGCGTCACCCTACTGCCACAGTTCAAATTCTCTGTCTTTTAAATTCCAGAATAGATTTGTCTAGAATTTTCATAGCATCGGAAACAGAACCATATCCGTCTATCTTGATCTTACCAAGGCCTTTATAACTCTCGAACCATGTTTTAATAATGCTCAAAGATCCAGGAAACTGTTCTTTTAGTTCTTCAAGATTGTTTACCTTGTATAGCGGAGAGCCGTTTTGAATCATCAACAACTTATCGTCTATCTCGCCACCGTCTAGCATTCTCAGAGTACCTATTATTTTTCCTTTTACAATTTTGCCCCTCTCAATGTAAGCGCCTAATAAAATTACATCTAAGGGGTCGCCATCACCGCCTAAATCTTTGGATAGTAATGTCTTCGGAATCATCCCGTAACTTGTAGGATAACTTAAATATTCAACAATTCTCGGTTTACCCTTTTTAAATTCCCACTCAATATCACCAGTTTTTTTGGAAACTTCCCACTTCTCGTTTGTCCCGGCAGGTATTTCAACAACTACGTTTACTGTTCCATCTGAGTTAATTGGTTCAATACCCTTTAGGTAATTCAAACCTGAAGACAATCTGTATTCTGATTTATACTGAATCTTAATATCGTCGTACCGATCTGCCGCGGCATTTGAAGTGCCTAACATGATGGTAAATAAAGTCAGTATAGGCTTCATAATTTAGAACTCCTTAGTTGGGCGTCTTAAAACCAGACTGTGATGATGAATCTTTCGTATTTTGTGATCTATGAGTGTATCTCTTCCATCTTCACCCATTAAAAGAATGTAAATCTTATTCAGAAAACGCCCAAAACTAAACTTTCGGTTGATAGTAAACCTAGCGGATTACGGTGGCGGGCATTTGAACAATAATTAAAAACTCAGGGTTTTCCCAAACTTTACCTATTTGGCACAAATCTAAGCAAGCTCAAGCAAAGGGTTTGCAATCCCCCGCCCACTATAGGTTTTGCCACTTGGTTAGTTGAAGATCTGAGGAGTATGGAAAGTTGGGCTGCGTCAATTAAATAAAATAGCCTTCGGAGGTTACTCATATCTCGGACGTAATGCCTAAGTTAGAGGATCACTACTTTCTCCGCAACAAATCATCAATGTCTCGCCAATCTATCACTTTAAAGTTTTGGTTCTCTAAGGGTCCGGTATTGAATCCGTCTTGTACTACGAGTAATCCCAATGGAAAACCGGGCGTGTTCCTCCCGCTTGCAGCTAAACCATCTGTATCGGAAACGCCATCAATTATTCCGTCCTCTGAAGACTTTACAGCAAACTTCAATCTGTAATTCAGCGTGGGTATTTCAAATATGACGAATGTACTGTCACCCTGAGATGATACTACAAGCAACTCAGACTGATCCCTATCGTAAATCGTAAGTCCTTCAATATCGAAATTGAGTGACGCATGGGTAAGTAATTTAAGATGAGCGAGGTTTGGGCCATTGACGTCGAATACATGAATACCCTTTTCCTCTTCACCCACAAACAGCATATTGCGAGTCGGACTGATGACGCACCCTTCTGTTTGAGAATCAAATTTCCAGACATCCTCTTCCCGCTCATCTACCAAAGCACCCAGCTCCGAAAATGCCCTGTATTGTAGGCGACCACTTTTATCTCCCGCATAAACATGAACAAGTCCGTCATGCAGGAATGCACACACGCCGTAAGGATCGGAAAATGGGAGTGGATAAGAAGCTATCACAGATACCTTTTTGTCCCTGCCTAACTGAAGAACGTCTATTGTCCCTGTAGTTCTATTGGTGGCAAATGCTAACGAACCAGCTAAATCTACGTTATTTACTCTCCCGATCGCCAGAAACTGCCGTAAATCACCAGTCATGCTGTAAACGTTCAAACCCGATTTTTTATCGGTTCCCAAAATCAATATGTCCTCATCGGGTGTATGCCAAATCGCGGGGTCGTCCGCTGCATCACCAGTGCTTGACACTGGTGTTGTCTCTCGTGCGGGCGACACAGCCGGCATTGAATTTGGGTGAATCATCTGCTCTCTTTCGCGAGACTTTTCATCCGCAACTTTGAGATCACAGCCATAAATAAACGATAGTGTTAATAGAGCTAGAACAAAACAGCGTATTATCATCAATTCAATTCCCGAATATTCAAATGCTTCTATTTAGAGACCGGTGCTTACTTTTCAGGATACGCCGTTGCAAGACGGAACCTATATTATAAACGAAGGCCTTTTTAGCGAGAGACCCTCATCTATAATTTTTTAAAAAACTAAAATTTATAACTAAACCCTAGCTCATATGAAACTCCGTATTCGTCGTATTGAGACAATCTCGCGGCATTACCAAAGTAATAATACTCAGGGGAGTCCAAGAGATTGAGTACCGCACCCCGAATAGTTAACTGATCAGAAAATTCATACTTCGCCGTTAGGTCAGCGTTAGTATAAGCATCTGTGTACCTGTCCTGAAGCGCAGTATCACCTAGTTCGTCCAGATAGCTGTCTCGGTAGTTGAAAGCGAGACGGACGTCCCATTGATCCTTGTCGTAGCCGATTACAAAGTTTCCTGTGCCCTCTGCCTGCTTGAAATACGGGACGTCTCGACCTCCATCTTCTGATGCGGCATCGGCATCCGAGGGCAAACTCATATCACCGCTAGTGTAAGTATAGTTTAAGAGGACCAACATACCGTTATCAAAGTTGGTCTGGAAATAAAGTTCGACGCCGACGAGGTCAGTCTGATCAGTATTGACGAACGTCCTCGCCTCATCCCAAGTTCTGCCTCGAAATGCGAAGTCGTCACGTCTGACTTCTGCAACCGTATTATCAATCCTTTTATAAAATACGTTAACACCAAGCAGCGAAGACTGGTCCATATACCACTCATATGTCGCGTCTAAATTCCAGGCTTCCGTAGGATCCAGCTCCGGATTACCCGCATTTCTGATCTCATTGTCCTCTAGGCGAACATCTGCACCAACTTTTGTCTCACTAAACCCAGGACGTACTAAAGATCTGAAAATACCCAATCGCACGATCTTGTCATCGTCTAACTTGTACTTGAGGTTTATCGACGGAGAGAGGAAACCGTAGTCAGAGCTATACGAAACTGATTGAGCCGATTCATCATCACTGTTGAATACTAACCCGGAGTAGTTAGCATCAGTTCGTTCATAGCGAAGACCATAGGCAATGGAACCATTGTCAAACTCGGTCGTTGCCATTGCGTAAACTGCTGCGATGTCTTCTTCAGTATTCCAGCTACCCAACAACGTTTCTTCGTTCTCGTCACCGCTCAGCTCTAGAGTCGAACCAGGACCAGGACATGCCTTGCCATTAAGCAAAGGCACTGAACCGCTGAGGAGGGATTGAAATCCCTGAACGGTTCTTTCAGTAGGCGCAGGACCATGAAGAGTATTCAAGTAGGGACCAGGAACGTATGTCTCATAAGAGGCCAGAATAGGAGCGTCGCCGGTGGGCTCGTATCCACAGAATACAAAGTCGTTATCCTTCTCTCGAGTCCTGATTTTAAGGCCTGCCTTTACGGTCGTCGATTCATTGAAGGCAAACTCGTAATCCGCTCGAAAGCCAACCTCTTCATCGGTGGTAAGGGCGAACTCTTTTTCAATCCCATCCAACGGGTAATTACTAGCATCGTAGAAAACCGAATCCAGCGAGATAGAGGGTTTCTTCGGGTCGCCGTTAAGGTAAGTGGTAACCACGTTTTCATATTCGTCTGTTCTAAAGTTTGCTTCAGTTCTGTCGGTGTCATCCTGCTCAGCTTTTGACACGTAAGCCTGCAGGGAAAGTTTTCCTTCACCCAAATCGAGGTCTGCGCCTGCCTGATAAGTCTGAATCCTTCTCTTTTCTATGCGCCATTTACCTTCATTATCCATTCGCCCTGCGGGGTAAATAAAAGAGTCACCGTCAACTAAAGGTTCATAATCCTCTAAGACGTCCCGGATTTCGAATTTGTTTCTTAGTTCAGCATCAACGTAGTCATTATAAAACACTCGCAGATAGTATAGGTTGCCATCAGCTTTTTGATAATCAAGATTTAGAACATAACCTTCTCGGTCCCGCTCTAGATCATAGAAGCGGAGCTCATAATCGTCGTTCGGAACTGCATCACCCCAGCCACCATTCTCGTTATTATGCGCAACAATACGGCGTTTGTTACTCGTGAATACAAAGACCCCGCCGAGTTCGTCCCCTTGCCCAAGATTAAATCGGTTCGATGCGGTAAGACTAATCTTCGGATTCGACGCATCAGAGGACAATTCGTTATAAAGGGTATCCAACTTAAATTTCCCGTGAAAACCTGAGTATTTGAATGCGCTAATTGTCTGAAGGTCAATAGATCCACCAATATTATCGAGATCCATATCTGACGTAAGTGTCTTATAAACGGTAATTGAGTCCAGCATGTCAGATGGCACACCATCGAGAATAACGCCACGCCTATCCTCTGGTGACATAGTACTCACACCATTGATCGTCATCGCGCTCAGATCGGTATTCATTCCTCTGATAGAAACATAACGGCCCTCGCCCTGATCATTCTCAACCAAAATTCCAGGCACTCTTCTAACCGATTCAGCAACATTAAAATCCGCAAAGTTACCCATAGCATCAGAGTCAACAACACCAACAACTTTGTCAGAATCACGTTGTTTATTTACGGCGCTTTCAAGTGCGGCTCGAGAGCCATAAACAACTATTTCATCAATTTCTGGGTCTTCCTGAGCGGCCGCTAAGGTTGGCAAAAGCATGCCTACCAAGCTTAGCCCGATACAAAAACTACGACAAAAGGCTTTCACATTATTCTCCACGGTTATTTTTGACTGAAACGCGAAGCATGATGAAGTTCGGGGGTTAACGGTCGATAAAGACAGTATTAATAATTAAGTTGGTATTCTAAAAATTCCATAAAGAGGCTAGCATTCAGGACTAATGCAACTGCCCCCCCTTTTTCAATCTGGGACTCCTGCTATCGAGCGCTAGGGATCTGGACGAACGATAAGCCTATTTGTGCTGCTCTCTCTCATAGCAAGAGCAGTTAGAGAAAGTCTCGTTAATAATGAAGTTGCGGTTAAGCAGCCTGAGATTGTCACTAACATTATCTATCTTCAGAAACGAATATTGATAACTGATTGGGGGTTTTCAAACTGTCGCTTCGATTGCAGTCATTTGATCAACACACGGTAAGTCTCACGATAACGGCAACCTCCTGTCGTGGAAGGATCCTTTGAGAGAAGATTTTGTAATCATCGCCTTCTCTTTAAGAATTGCCTGAACGATAACCGCATACGCGAATTATTATTTTTAGTGTAATGACGTACACATCTTTCCGACCCAAAAATTTAATCTTTCTTTTTTAATTCTTAATCAAGATAAAACTTAGAAATTTCACAATGGGATGTCAGCAATTTTCTCGAAAAAAATGTCTCAAAAAAAAATTAAACCTGTTTTTATTATCGGTTCCCCGAGATCTGGTACATCTGTTTTAACTTGGGCGATCGGACAGCATCCGAATATAAAGCAGACTCCTGAGACAGTATGGATCGTATCTTTGCTCTCAGGGGCTTTTTTATCATACGTCAAGGGTTCTGAGCGGGGAAGATTCTCCCATTTATCGAATGTTGATTATTCGCTGAGTAGGTTTTTTGAAAGAGTGGGCGAGTCGATAGACACTGTGGTGGATGACGCATTTAGTGAGCGTTGTAAACTACTATACGGAGAAACTGGGTATGCCTCTAGAAACCCAAAGAATTATGAAATAAAGCGATCTCAAGATGAACCAAAAAGTAGATGGGTGGACGGGACGCCACTTAACACTCACTACATCTGGGCATTGAGCATCGCATTTCCTGAAGCGAAATTTCTTCATACATTACGCGATCCTCTCGATGTAGCTTTGTCCCTTGCGAACTTTGATCGGGTAGGAGGGGACGCGGTCTCGCTGGAGTTAGAAAAGGGATTGGAAGAGTGGATGGTCCACACACGCAGAGCCCGACTTGCTGAACGAGCTCTTGGATCAGGCAAAGTTTTGAGAGTGAATTACAGCCAAATTGAGTCGGAGCCTGGCAAAATAATGCGCCAAATATATGATTTTCTTGGAGAGGAGCACGCCCAAGACAGCTTGCTTCCCTTCAACGAACGAGTTAATTCCTCTCGAGGGGTTAAAAAAGACCATCTGTCTCCTTGGGCGCGGCTAAAAACGCGATTGCTTCTTAGGCCAGCGCGAGATCTTTATAACGAGATTCAAAACAGCTACGTTGGAATGCATGAAAACATAGCTTTAGAAGAAATGAAAAAGCATTTCGAAGAAAATCTTCGAGGCAAATCTCTGATCGGTTAGCAAACATCTTTTTTCCAAGCAATTCATTCCGATCAGATTAATCTAACATTTAAGGCGGCTAGAAAAATTAAAAAGCGCCGCCGTGAGCATTTAAATTGCTAGACGGCGGCGAGAGGGGTTGATCTTTTTAACTAATAGTCAATGCGTACTCCGATTAAATAACGACGGCCATATCCCTCGACCTGATCTGGAGAGACCGCAGTTCCTCGATATCTAACGTCCACGGAATCAGTTAAGTTGTTTAGATTTGCAAAAACGGTAGCCTGCAGATCTTCTCCGCCAAGAGGCAGGAGATAACGCACCGAAAAATCAACTCTCTCTTGCTCGTCCCAGTACTGACCTCCACCGGTGTCTTCTGTGGTGGTTAACCAGGCGTCCCTGAACTGATAATTAATTCTTGCTGAAAGGCCGTATTTTTCATAAAAGATTGAACCTCCGTAGATTAAATCGGAAGTTCCCGGCAGGCTAGAAGTGTTGCCTGCAATGGTGTCAAATTCCCCATCCAAGACAGTAAAATTACCACTTATGCCAAAGCCGTCAAAAGGTGCTGGAAATACATTGTCGGCCCTGCCAGTGAAGGAAAGTTCAAGACCGGTTAGCTGTCCATTTTTTCCGTTTATGAAAGAAGTTAAGCGCGTGCTCGTGCCGGGATCAATTATTCCGGGAGCCAAAACCGATCCGTCTTCAATAGTTGTTGTGCCCGCGTAAATAACATTATCAATTGAGCGAGTAAATGCGGTTGCCGAAAATATGCTGCCCGGCGCAAAATAATACTCTAATGATAGGTCAATTCCTAAAGCGGATTCAGCATCGAGATCTGGATTACCGCCAGTGACATCAAAGCTAATAGGCGAGACACTGATGGAAGCTCTTGCCTCTTCATAAGTCGGGCGACTGATACCTGTAGATAGAGAGGCTCGAAGCTTAAGATCATCTGTTAGGTCCACGTTAGCATGGATACTAGGAAGGATGTCTTCGTAGTCTTTGCCTCTGATAATAGACAAAACAGCATCGTTTTCAGCATTCACAACGTTCCCTGAGGAAGAAAAATCAGTCATCTCGATACGAACGCCGTAGGTAAGACTTCCCCAAGCGAACTCTGTGGTGGCCATTGCATACAGTGCAGTTATATCCTCTTCTATGCTCACAAGATTCTCTGGGTCAATCTCGAAATCAAACCCTCCCCGGCCTTGGCCGTAGAGCCTGGTAAGTGCTGGATTATCGAAGTAAATACCTCCAACCGAATTATTAAAGTCTGAGGCCCAAGGCTCACCAGTTTCATTTGATTCTAAATCGACGAACCCAGCGTACCCGAAATCGAGCGTGAAGGTGAAAGGGTAGCCATCTGCCCTTCTAGACTCGTACTGAATTCCAACTTTTAGGGTCGAAAATCTGTTGAACAGTTCCGTATCTAGAGACGCGTCTACCTTGAATTTGTTGACTTCATTTTCCATTTTCTCATCAACTAAAAACGCGAGAGTGGCAGCGTATTGGATATCACTGACATTTAGAGGAGCTCCGGTTGCTGGGTTGCTTAAAGTTAGGGATGGATCTTGCATGTTGGAAAAATCGAAAGCTCCAGCTAGCGGCAACCCAGCACCCGCGTCTGCGAATCCTGCTGCTCTGTTCGGCACTGGCAAGAACGTCTTGTTTTCTGTCTCGGTATAGTTATACCTTACTTCTACCTCCCAATTCCCGGCGACTAAGTCCGCACCGAGGGTGTTAACAAAAGTGGAGTTTTCGTATTCCCCATACCCTAGCCGCTGACCACCTAAGAACAAACCGTTTCCAGCAGAACCGACCTCGGCAGTAGAACCAAGAAAGTCAAAGATATGATCGTGCCTAGACTCGTTGTCGAGAAATTCTGAATAGAGAGTTGAAAAAAATGCTCGAGATAGAGAACTTCCTTCCCGCCTGAATTCTATTCGGGCGCCGTAAGCGCTGTCTTCGCGTTCGACTATATAGTTTCTAAATTCTACTGTTTCGATCTGGGCGGAACCTTGAGAAAAATCTAAACCATACTCTCTATTGTCGGTAACCTGATCTCTGCTATTTTGAGATGCAAAACCCACGAACCCAAATCTATCGTTCGAAAATGAAAACCTTCCGTTAAATCTCTGTACGTCTCCCCCACCAAGGTCTTGTTCACCAATCCCTGCCTCAACAGAAAAATGTGAACCTTCCTTATCTAAAGGATTAAAAGTTTGAATATCTATCAAACCCGCTACCGCTCCACCTGGCATGTCCGGAGTGATTGCCTTATGAGCAATTACCCTACTTGTGATTGTCGAAGGAAAGCTGTCAAACCTTGGTATGCGACCATTTTCTGCGCCGGGCACATCAATACCATCAAAGGCTATCGGAGTGTATCTTTGCGGGGCACCCCTAAAATTTAGGTATCGGGCCTGTCCCTGATCCCTTTCTACAGCTAATCCTGGGACTCTAGACAGAGATTCTGCTAGGTTTTGATCGGGAAATCTTCCGATGGCGTCTGCCGAAATAACTTCTAGGATATTTGAAGCATTACGTTTTGCTTCAATCGCTGACTGTTGACTCGCTCTAATGGGCGATCCTACAACGGTGATTTCCTCTATCGTTTGCTCTTTTGCTAGCGCCAACTCACTGTCGACAAGCAAAGAGGCGATCCCGATAAAAAATGTCAACAGCAAATTCATACTTTTCCCCTGATTAGCCTGTGGTGATTAGAGGCGAGGGAGTTTGACAAAACTAAAAAAAGAATCGGTAAAACTAAAATTAAAGTTTATTGTTTTTTATTAAGAATTGATGGCCGATCGACCAAATCTTTAAATTTTTTAAACTTCAGCGCCATTTCGATTGAAGGTTCAACCTCCCGGATATAAGCTCCTGAAGTTTGGCGCGGCGCCGTCGTCTACAATTTCCAGCACTGAATGCCCATGGTGTTTTTGTCCAAACTCATCGATAGCTATGACGGTTAGCGTATGGGTCCCAGGTTCTATTCCTGGATCCAGTGGGGCAGAGAAAATGTGTGTTGAGGGGGTTGCTTGTACCCAAGATTTTTTCTGGTTTGAGAAACGATGAAACTGCTCGACGATATGGGGATCCTTCCGCAGAACTTTCTCCATAGAAACGAATTTTCGATCGTTGATTTGGTAACGAACTTTAGAATTTGGTCCTCCGTCGAAAAGGTTCACCAAAATTTTGGCGCTTGGAACCTCATGCTTTGAGATAGAGCTGTCCGATAGCTGGCCCAGCAAATAATCACGTGTTGAATCGACCGCTGCCTGATGATAAGCGACATCAAACATGATTCGCATTTGGTAACCTGATTCCTTTCCGGCTGCTTTAAAGTCCACAGCGAGGTCAGTGCCGTCTACTTTTAAAATATGATATCCATTAGGAGTGCCGTCTCTTTGATTAGCTACCGGAATCCCACGTTCATCAAATGGTCCACTCCACCAAGAGCCTGAGACGGTTGCAAGGACGTGATGATGAAATGCCCCCGGACCCAAAAAACCATCCTCTCGATCAAAATAAACGTGGTCTGTTGTGTGGGTATGTCCAGCGACGGAATAAAGATTTGGGCGTCCTGCCAGAACCTGAAACAATTTTTTTCTGTTTTTTGTCACGTAAGTATCAGCTTCAGTACCAAGAGGCGCATGTGTCGCTATAAATACCAATGTGTCCCTGGGAACGAGATCTAACTCGTTCTTTAACCATTTTAATTGTTTAGAAGAAAGGCTCGTCTCATAGCCCCCATCATTCTTGATGTCCCCTGCATCCGCTTCTCCCTTACCTTGGTATTCAATATTATCGAGCACCACAAATAACACTTCAGCGTATTCGAAAGAGTAGTAGGTCGGGCCAAAGAAACGCTTGAATGTCTCAAGCGAGTAATCGTCATTATCGGCATTAAAATTAATTTCATGATTCCCCGGGACGTTGTACCAGGGAATACCGATTTTGCTAATTATTGAGTTGTAACGAGGAAACATAGATAGATCGTCAAACAATATATCTCCCATTGTCATCCCGAACGAGGCTTTGCTGCCGATAAGCTCGGACACGACATCGTCTCGAATAAAATCTAATTCTCTGTTGGTTTGAGGCTGCGGGTCAGCAAAAAGTATTGCTTCAAAAGCTTTTTCTTCAGGCCGCGGAAACAAAGGAAAATTTACCTCTTTTGGAAGCTCTCCCGTTGGCGCTATCCCCTGATATCTCAGTCCTTTAGGCGACCCGTTTGGCTGATGAATATAGTAGAACTGGGGAAGCATATCGTTGTTAACTGGAACCACGAAGTTTTTCGGTTTAACCACAAACAAAATAGTTTCTTTTTGAACGGGGAGCTCATATCTACCGTTTTTATCTGTTAGAACAACGTCGAGTCCGTTACTGACTCTAACATTCCCTAAGCCCTTTTCACGGGGATCTAGGATACCGTTTTTATTTTGGTCCAGAAACACCGTTCCCATGGCGATTTCGCTAGAAACTTCAGAGCCCAAAACCATCAAAAAAAGAAAGGTTATTATTCGCATATTAGGGAATCCTTTTTATAAAAAGCCGGGTAAGTTAAAACTTCAATCAAACGGGAATAAAAATGTCGGTTTGTTTTACTAGCACGAATCCCTTTCGCTCTTGAGCCCGATAAAAATTCATTTTAAATAAATTAAGAATCCGTGTTCTTATTTCGCCTCGCCTCTAGAAAAATTGGTCAAATGTTACTTTTTTATTTCAGACGTTAATGCCTCGATTAGCAGGTTTGGCTTCCCTTCCCGTTTCTGGAGCGTAAACTTGTCATACATTTCTCCTGTCGCTTTATATGCTCGGAATTCGAGTTCTTTTTCACTCACACTTATAACTTGATACAGCTGGGTGTTTTCAGCTACCCTCTTTGCAAAACTGCCTTTTGTAATGCTATACATCTTTGGACCGCTCACGGAGACCACGTAGACGGTTCCTATTTCTGGATCATAAGCTTGTTGGTACCCGGTAGGGACATTTTCAATATTATTGGGGTCCACCTTTCCAGTGCGAGCATACGTATGGTCGTGACCACTAAGAACTAAATCAACCCGATACTCATCGAGAAGCGGTTTCCATAATCTTCGCAACTCCTTGTTGTCTCGATCTGAACCCGGCGAAAAAATTGGATGGTGGAACGTGACAATAGTCCATCTATTGGGGTTTGCCTGTAAGGCTCTTCGTAGCCAAGGCACCTGCAGGTCCAAATCTTTATTTGAATCCATCGAAATAATTCTTACTCCCTGATAATCAACGAAGTAAACTGTCTCCTTGAGTGAGTCATTCGGAACATCTTGAATTGGGTAGACAAATTGGTTGCGCCAATGTTTGCTGACTTTTGGAACGCCGGGTTGACGCTGCCTGTCGAAAAGCGGCGACGCATAGACACTTGAACCTAAGAGTTCATCCTCATCAAATCCCGTTAACGATTCCATAGTTTTATCCACTAAGACTAAATTGCCACCGTCATTGATTTCAAAATAACCGGTTTTACCTTTAGGTCCCATATAAGAGACCGCATAAATGTTTTATTCTCTCGGGACTCCTTCTTGAAAGATGTGACGAGAATTTCAATGGCTTGGCCCTCTTTTGTGCTCCAAAAACGCTCGGCCTCTGGTCCTTGATTAATACGTCGATACTCGTGATTACCTGGAGTCGCAATAACGGGGATAGTGCCGTTAACCCAATCAGGCCCCTGGTGCCATTCACCCCATTCAGCATCTGAGCTATTGACATCGATTAGATCGCCGGCGTGAAGAGTAAATGCAGCTCTAGGGGCATCGCGAAAGGCCTCGCGAAAGACTCTTGACCAATGTGTTCGCACTTCGTTTTGGGCGTCCCCAAAATAGATAAAGCTGAAAGGGCGCGGTTGATCACTGGCCGTCTTAAAATGATAATACTCTGACCAATTTGCGCCATCTCCGACACGATAAACGTACAACGTGTCCGGGTATAAGCTCTGGAAAGTCACGCTATGATAGTGAGCTTCGTTTAGGTCGCTTTTGAAAAACGAGGTGGTTGCATCGAACGTGGCAGGCTTAAGCTCTCTGCCGCTATAGTTTGCTTTTGCTATTTGAGCAAGGCCTTTCTTTACTGATGTGTCTGTCCTCCACGTGACTGATTGACTTGTAGAGGGATCCCCCCCCCATGTAAGTAAGACTCTTTCCGGTATCGGGCTTGGTCGATAGATCTCTTTTTGGCTTTGCTCAGTTGGTTGCCAATCCTCGTGCGCATGCAACGAAAAACAAGCAGCAATACCAACAAAAGCCGTCGTTAAAATTTCTCTTTTCAATCTTTTTATTTTCCCATGTGCCAAACGGAACCTTTTTTTTTAAAATATTTGATTTTCCGTCAACGAGTGACAACTTAAGCACGCCGAAGTAAAGAAGTATTAAACAAATTATAGGGTTTGATTAAATTTTTAAAAAAATTTTGGCCTAGGCATAGATATTTAAGTGCTCAACCTAGGTATGCCTCCAGCAAACGGACTTAAGGTTTTTATAAAAATATTGGTCCGAGGGCGCTTGGACTTTCCGTAACAATCCTCGGCAATCATATCGGTTCCCAGATCTTTGCTTGATCATTTTCCAGGACGGTCCTTGAAATGCCAAACTGCCCCTCCGCCACTTGTCAAGTAAATAAAGGGTCTCCAGACGATTTAATTGGTTGTTCCCTCAATTGTGCCCTCATTCGTATCCAGCAAGGGTGTATAAAAGACCCCCTACCCCCCTTTTTCAAGCTGGGACTCCTAGCTATCTAGTATTTGGGATCTGGACGAACGATTACTCTATTTTTACTGCCCACTCTCATAACAGGAGAAGTTAAAGAAAGTCTCGTTGTTAATGAAGTTGAGGTTGGACAATTTAAAAATCCGAAAGATTACCCCGAAATCGAAGAATTATGTACAGCGAAGACATAGAGGTTTTTGCCTCTCGTAAATTACCGCGAATGCTAGGGTGCCAGCAAATCATCAGACTGATAAACCGTTTAAGCCCTAAACCTATCGGCCCTTGATCTTTTATAGTGCACATGACAGGACAAGTGATTCACAAAAAAACAAAAAAACCAGCTAATTAGAAGTTTTATGCAGTGGCACAAAACTTGCTGCCGAGAGATGCAAAATATTAAAAAAGTTGGAAACAAAAATGACTATCAAAGACCCCATGTCGGCTGAAAATCAGTCAATTCAAGCCCTTGTTTCAAGAGCGCGTTCCGCCCAGAAGAAGTATGAGCCGTTTCATCAAGATCAAGTGGATTCGATCGTTCGCGACATCGGCAAATTTGTTTTCGATAATGCGAACTCCCTTGCGAGAATGGCTGTTGATGAAACTGGTATAGGTTCTTATGAAGATAAGGTTCAAAAAAATAAAGGCAAAGCTCGAGTTATATGGAATAACCTCAAGAATAAGAAATCGAGAGGTATAATAGGTGAAGATGAAGAGGCC
>CACFLG010000036.1 GCA_902567095.1 uncultured OM182 clade bacterium | reverse complement strand
GGGTTCAAAACACCCATGACCCTTCGAGCACTAATCTCAAGCTCGTCTCTTATACAACTATAAAGCATTGCCAGTTCTACATTATTTTCACTCTTGGTCACCCCGACGCGGCGACAAAATTCTTTTATAGAGGCTGCTGTAAACCCTCTTCTTCGCAGACCCGAGAGCGTCGGGAGCCGCGGATCGCTCCATCCCTCTACAATATCTTGGTCGACCAATTGACGTAATTTGCGTTTACCCATTACGGTGTACTGAAGGTTCAAACGTGAAAATTCAACTTGCTGAGGGTGGCAAGACATCTCAAGCTCACGGAGTATCCAATCATAAAGTGGGCGATGGTCTTGAAAACTAAGGTCACATAATGAGTGCGTTATTCCCTCGATTGAGTCCGAGATACAGTGGGTGAAATCATACATTGGATAAATGCACCATTCGTCCCCGGTCTCATGATGAACTGCATGCCTAATTCGATATATTGCTGGATCCCGCATATTGAGATTTGGTGAATTCATATCTATCTTAAGTCTAAGAACATGTATTCCTTCCGAGAACTCTCCCGCTTTCATTCTTCTGAATAAATCAAGGTTTTCCTCAACCGATCGATCCCTGTATGGACTGTTTTTTCCACGCTTTGTTAAGGTTCCTCTGTATTCTCTTATTTCTTCGGGGCTTAGTGAGTCAACGTAGGCCTTATTTTCCAGTACTAATCTCTCTGCGAATTGATAAAGCTCAACGAAGTAATCGGACGCTCGACACTCATTTTTCCAATGAAACCCCAACCAAGATATATCCGTCTTTATCGCATCAACGTAAACCGAGCTTTCTTTCAACGGATTAGTATCATCAAAGCGGAGATTTGTGAAACCTTTAAATTCTTTCGCAAGACCAAAACTCAAGCAGAGAGCTTTAGCATGGCCAATATGCAAATAGCCGCTGGGCTCCGGAGGAAACCTCGTACAAACAAGCCCATCATTTTTGCCTTCTCTGACGTCATTCTCGATTAGGGTCTTAATAAAATTACTAGGCGTTTCCATGGGATCCGTATCCATGAGGCTATTTTTCCTTTTTCGTTCAACTAGTCAAATACGGTATACAAACTTAAACAAGACACCATTAAAAATAAAATCCATTTTAATATTTTTTCGTTCAATCGTAAGGTAAATCTTACTCCCAATAAGGCTCCTAAAAAGCTGCCTGCAGCAAGAACAAGTCCGGGAATCCACCAAATTTGCTCACGCAACGTGAATATTAAAATCGCAACGAAAGAAAACAAAGCAGTAAAAACAACTTTTAATGCGTTAGCTCTGACAAGGTCATATTTAAGAGACCCAGCGAGGACAGCGATTAAAATAAAACCGATTCCAGCATGCACAAACCCGCCATAAACCCCTGTCAGGAACAACCACACACTCGCCAAAGGTTTCTCAGAAACTGTGAGTTGAGTGCCCTCTTCCCCCTCGCCTATTAATTCTTTCCCGAGAACTAAAAAAAGAGCTATCCCAATCATCACCGAAAGAAGAAGCGGCTCGAGTAACCAGACAGGCATATAAGAAGCTATGAGAGCCCCTAGTATCGAGCCAGTCATGATTGGTCCGGACAAACTGATAATCGCTCCACGATCTAACCGACCATAATAGTCAAACCCTTTTGCCCCAGTTATCGACTGTGCGAAAATCCCGAGTCGATTAGTTGCGTTGGCGATATCTGCAGGCAAGCCCAACGCTATAAGAGCTGGCAAGGTAATTAGACTCCCTCCGCCGGCAAGTGTATTTAGACAGCCAGCTATGAGCCCGATGCTCAATAACACAGTAATCGAAAAAATCGACAGATCGAATTCCAAAAAAAATTCCCAGACGCTTCACAAATCGGCATCTTAGCCGTCAGTTAGATCCTTGTCACTTGCAATCCTAGAGCAGAAAGATATTATTTCGCCCCTATAACTCTTTATTTAAGGAAACGCCGTTAATTCAGGCCAAGTTAGATTTAACAACTTTCGTTAGCGAAGAATAATCTGTTTTAAACCGGAAAAAAGATGAGTGAAAAAATACTAAACGATCTGAATGTCATGAACGAAGAAACCCTCGTGTCGCCTACTGAACTAAAAAACTTGATACCGGCCTCAGAAGACGCTTTTCAAACAGTTCGAGGAGGTCGGGATACAATTAAAAAGATTCTAGATCGAGAAGACCCCCGAGTTTTTATTGTAGTTGGCCCTTGCTCAATCCACAATCCAACTGAAGCATTAGATTATGCAAAAAAATTAAAAGTTTTAGCGGATGAAGTGAGTGATGCGCTAGTTCTTGTTATGAGAGTCTACTTCGAAAAACCTCGTACCACGACCGGTTGGAAGGGATTGATTAATGATCCAATGATGGACGACTCCTTTAAAATTGCGGAAGGGCTCAAACGAGGAAGAAAACTTCTCATAGAGCTGGCTGAGATGGGGCTCCCTACTTCAACTGAGGCTCTTGACCCTGTCACGCCGCAATATCTTCAGGATCTAATCTCCTGGAGTGCTATCGGAGCGAGAACAACGGAATCGCAAACTCACAGAGAAATGGCCAGCGGCTTGTCCTCTGCTGTTGGCTTTAAAAACGGGACAGATGGAGGCCTAGAAGTTGCGATAAATGCACTGCAGTCGGTCTCAGCTCCTCATCGTTTTCTTGGTATAAATAAAGAAGGGGAAGTAGCCATAATTCATACTCGCGGTAATAATCATGCTCATATTGTTCTTAGGGGAGGCGGTGACCGCCCTAACTATGACTCGGTTAGTGTGAGTCTTTGTGAAGAACAGCTAGCGAATGCGGGTATCCCTGCCAACATAATGGTCGACTGCAGCCATGCTAACTCAAATAAAGATCCGAAACTCCAGCCGCTGGTTATGGCAGACATCGGGAATCAGATCTTTGAAGGGAACAAATCCATAGTAGGTTTGATGGTTGAGAGCAATCTCAATTGGGGGAATCAAAAAATACCCGCTAACCCGGAGGCTTTGAAGTACGGCGTATCTGTGACCGATGCGTGCGTGGATTGGGATACAACCGCGAACATGATCAAGGAATTTAGGAATAAGATAAAAGATAAGATCGATGGGAGAAGAGCTGCCGAATAGCGAGCATTCCCAGGAGCTTTTTACTTAGCTAAAAATAAGCGTTTTCCGTTACACTGTGATCGGTGACGTCTTTAACGCCCTTTAACTGGGGCAGACTCTCAAGCAACGTTTTTTCTACACCGTCCTTCAGAGTCGTATCAACCATTCCACAACCTTGACAGCCGCCTCCAAACTGCAAAATTGCGACCTCATCAACCACTTCTACCAGGTTTACCATACCTCCGTGTGAAGCTAGACCAGGATTAATTTCACTGTGAAGAATATAATTAATTCTCTCTTCGATCGAGCTGTCATCATTTAACCTCGGTGTTTTCGCATTTGGTGCCTTGATCGTAAGCTGCCCACCCATCCGATCCTCCGAGTAATCGACGACCGCGCCTTCTAAAAAGGTTTGGCTCTTTAATTCTATCCAAGCATTAAATCCGGAGTACTCGAAACATTCATCTTCCTCGCTTTCCTCTCCCGGCCTGCAATAAGCTATGCATGTTTCGGCAGCAGGCGTTCCAGCATCAGCTACGAAGATACGGATGCTGATACCTTCCTCCTCTTGCTTTTTCAACAAGTCGAGGAGGTAAGTTTGCGCCGAGTCAGTTATAGTAATCATTCGCTTTGCCAGTGGTATAATATAATTAGGGGGATGTTAGCTAAAATCTAACCCGCGTTAAACCCCTTCAAAATTCGTTTTTTTTTAACCAAAGATGGATCAATGGAAAAATCGTAGGATTGTTGTTAAACCCGAAGCCGTATTTAGGATTCTATAGGTCAGCTAGTAATGAGCGATAAGGAAGAAGATTCCGAAGAGAAGTTGTCTCTGGTGGATGTTGCGTTAAGCACCTGCGCCGCTGCCTTCGGTGTGCAATCATCGAAAAATCGAAAGCGCGACTTCTCTAAAGGGAATCCTCTAATTTTCGTGGTTTCAGGAGCAGTATTTACAATTGCTTTTGTTCTGATAATCGTCGGTATTGTGCGGTTGGTGATTTAGCTTGTTGGAAGACCAGAAAGCCAATAAATAATTGCTACCACAGGTATAAGAATAATTAAGACAGCGGATATCGAGTCAGCGACCGAATCCGGATTCTTATCCAAACCTTCTTTTTCATTCATCCCATTTTCCTTTGTTTACAAATATTAATATCTCTAAGTGGCAGCGTGAACAATTTTTTCTTGTTCCGAAAACTTTCTTCCGTTACAAGCTATCTGAGAAATCAACGCAGATAACACTGAATACACAGAAAACCCTCACCCTTCATCTAAGACAAATTACCTTTCTCCCTACAACTTTCCCAGAAAATATATTATCGATTTCAGGCGCTAATTCCTCTAGGGATATCTCGCTCGCTAACGCTTTAAGGTTTTTCAAGCTCCATTCATTAGCTAACTGATCCCAAGCATCTCTCTTCTCGTCTAACGAAATCTCCACACTATCTACACCCAAAAGATTAATGTTCCTTAAAATGAAAGGTAAAACAGTTGCTTCAAACTTAGGAGACGCTACCAAACCGCAGATCGCTGCACTACCCCCATAACAGAGACTTTTTAGCGCATTACTTAGAATTGATCCTCCAACCGTATCTATAACATGTCCGAATTTTTCTTTACCCATTGGCGCCGCATTGCCCTCTTCGAGCTCTTGCCTAGAAACAACCGAGGTAGCCCCAATTCTTTTTAAATAGTCCTCCTGTTCCGCTTTCCCGGTACAGGCTATTACCTCAAAACCCTCGCTAGCTAATAGCGAGACTGCAACAGAACCGACGCCACCCGTAGATCCTGTAACTAGGACGGGGCCATCCTCTGGAACGGCCTTCATAGAAACTAATTTTTTGTAACATAAAGCCGCAGTGAGGCCAGCGGTCCCGTAAATCATAGAATCTCGGAGGACCATGTTCTCAGGATTTTTTAATACCCAGTCTGCCGGCACACTTACATATTGGCCAAAACCACCTGGGGTATTCATCCCTAGATCGAAACCTGTAACAATAACCTCATCACCTTTTTGCAAATCCGCCACATTAGATGTCTCAACAACTCCCGCAGCGTCAATGCCTGGGGTATGCGGGTAATTTCGCGTGACTCCTGGCAAGCCCTTGGCAGATAGCGCATCCTTGTAATTTAAGCTTGAGTAATGCACTCGAATAAGAACGTCGTTCTGCGGAAGATCATCGACTGAACGATTGATAATACTTTGACGAACTTCTTTGTCCTCTTTTTCAACCCAAAACGCTTTAAAACTATCCACTAAGAAATCTCCCCACACTTGCTACCTGATAAAATTCTGAGGCAGATTATTCACCTCATCAAAACTATTCTTCCCAATCCTTGTTAAGCGTTCAAAGAAACGATCTAGCCTGTTTTTATTTTGGATATACTGGACTTGAAAGACATCCCTTTCCGCACAGAGTTCCAGAACATATTCATCGCTAGTCTTTAATTCATCCACCAGTTTTCTTTCCAATGCCCGAGTACCAAACCAAGCTTCTCCTGTTGCCACTTCTTCAATAGACACGGAGGGTCGATTTTCAGAGACGAAATCCTTGAAGAGGACGTGTATGTCTTCAATCTCTTCTGAGAACTTTTCTCTCCCTTTTTCAGTGTTCTCTCCAAACATTGTAAGCGTCCGCTTGTACTCACCAGCCGTGACTAGTTCGAAATCAACTTCGTTTTTCTTTAGCAACCTGTGGAAATTGGGTATTTGAGCGACAACACCGATCGAACCCAACAGTGCGAACGGGGCAGATATAATATTATCCGCGATGCATGCCATCATATAACCTCCGCTCGCAGCAACTTTATCAACTGATACCGTTAATCTAATATTTTTTTTTCTCACACGCTTCAGTTGAGAAGCCGCTAGTCCGTATCCATGAACAACCCCGCCAGGGCTCTCGAGCCTTACTAGGACCTCGTCACTCTCTTCAGCTACTGCCAACACCGCGGTAATTTCCTCCCTCAGGGAAGTGACTGCAGAGGCTTGTACGTCGCCTTTGAAATCAATAATAAAGGCTTTGGGTTTCTCTTCCTCAGTTCCTTTAGCTTTCATCTTTCTTTCTTTTTTCTGTCTTTTCTGCTCCTTTTTTTGCGCCGAGATCGGAAGAATCGCGGTCTTCAAACTGTCTGTTAAAGAATCAAGAGATTCATTTAACTTTTTAACCTCAATTCTTCCCTCTTCTCCAACCTTCAAACGTTGATTAGCAGCAAAGAAAAAAAACATAATCAACAAAACAGAAAAAACTACCGTGAGCGCCTTTGCTAAAAACAGACCATATTCCGCAATAAAATCCAACTTGCTCTCCTTTCAACCGTAGAAAAATAATAGCATATCTAGGCCATAATCGCCTCCAGCGAAAGCTGAAAACATTTGTGGCGATCGTCTTTTGCGTCTTATCAAATGATTATTGTATATTGGAGTAACGACACAACCAGATACCTGATGGAACAAAAAACTCTAAAGATATTAGATATCCTAAATGAACGAAGACTTCTTTTGTCGAAAATGTACAACGGAGAGATTTTAGATAAAGATCTAGTCGTCTTCCAAATTGCGATTGACTCAAAACCTGCTATCTTTTTAGAGGCTTCGCGAAAGGATTTTGTGTTCAAATCAGAAACAAGCTCAACACCAGATGTGACTCTCTTTTTTGATGCGGCTGAAACTTTGTTAGCGATTCTCTTAAATGAGGCAAACGCAAATGATCTATTTTTGCAGGGGCTTTACCGTTCAGACGGAAACATTATCCTGAGTCAGCTATTCTTATTTTTATTCCAAAGAGGATGAAAGCTTAACTGAGCTATGAACCATCAGAAAGTTACTCTTTTTTTATGGCAACTCTCCATATAGACCCGTTCTTGGAGACGCTATCAATATGATCTAATTTTTTTTCATGGGAACGTATCTCATCATCATCCGCTTTTATAACAGTAGCTTTTAGACGATCGCTTTTTTGCAGAAAGCGCTCTCCCAGATCGGTCTCAACGAGATCTTCCTCGTCTATAAATCCGAGAGCAGCCTGGCCGCCAGACAAGAGCAGATAAACTTCCGCAAGTATCTCTGCATCTAGCAAGGCTCCATGTAACTGACGTTGCGAATTGTCTACTCCATAACGCTTACACAATGCGTCAAGACTGTTTTTTTGTCCTGGATGTTTTGCTCTCGCAAGCTCTAAAGAATCAACAACAGGAAACTTTTTTCTTATAGATTCTTGGTCAGGATGAACAATCCTGATCTCATTTTCGAGAAACCCTAAATCAAAAGCCGCATTATGGATAATTAATTCACTATCTTCTATAAATTCTAAAAATGCTTCTAAAATCGATTCAAAAATGGGTTTGTCCGAGAGAAAATCGTTAGTCAGACCGTGTACATCCATTGCCCCCCTGTCTACCTCTCTCAGAGGGTTAATGTATTTATGAAAGTAACGTTTCGTAATCTTCCTATCTATGATCTCTACGCACCCAATTTCAATGATTCGATGACCGAGCTGGACATCTAGCCCCGTTGTTTCTGTATCTAAAACTATTTGTCTCATCTAAGCACCAAGCTCATCAATACCTCGATTAGCAAGTGCATCTGCTCGCTCGTTCTCTAGATGTCCGCTGTGTCCCTTTACCCAATTCCAATCTATTCTGTGGCTCATCCTTGCCCTATCTAATCTCTCCCAAAGGTCACGATTTTTTACTGGATTTCCCGAGGATGTTTTCCACCCTTTTTTTTTCCAAGAATCGATCCACGAATTTATCCCATCGCGCACATACTTTGAGTCGGTTGTGAGGCAAACCTCGCTAGCTCGATTTAATGCCTCTAGGCCGACTATGGCTGCCATGAGTTCCATACGGTTGTTTGTGGTGAGGAGTTCACCTCCCCACATCTCTTTTTCTTCTTCTTTATCCCTGACAAGAACCCCCCATCCTCCAGGGCCTGGATTCCCCCTACAAGCGCCGTCTGTATAAATCTCGACCAATTCCATATTGAAAACATCCTATAAACAAATACTTTTACAGTTGAGCAATGGTTTGCTATCGATTCAAAAAGACATCTGGATAACCAAACTTGGCTTCAAAGAAAGTTGCACCAATGCTTATTAAAAATTTCTTCTATCGATTCCACTTAAGGAAAGATAACTAATATACCTAAGTAGCTAATCGAACTATAATAACTAACTTCTAACGGCGATGCAGTCATAGACTTTAAAGGTCTATTATTTATTTTATGAAAAAAGCCAAGACGAAAATTTTTTTAATATTGGGTGCCACCCAAATTCTTATAAGTTGCACACCGAATAAGCTGGAAGAATCATCACAAAAACGAATCAAGGATAAGAGCCCAGAAGATTTTTATGTCTACAAAGAAAAAGCCCCTAAGGAAACAGATGTAGCAACTCACGCGAAAAAGAAAAACTCAGATATCGAGATAGGTCAGCAAGAACAAGCGCCGTTTTGGGATGACCTTACCAAAAATTTCCTTATCGATAGAGAAGTTAGAAGGGAAAAGGTCCAGATTCACATTAATTGGTACAAACGAAATCCTAAACACGTTGAAAGAGTTTCGCAGCGAGCCAAACCTTATTTACCATATATCGTAAAGGAACTAAAAAAAAATGGCTTGCCCCTTGAATTTGCGCTTTTACCATTTATCGAAAGCGCTTTTGATCCTTTCGCCTACTCTCATGGCCGAGCCTCAGGGCTTTGGCAGTTTATTCCCGCAACCGGTCGACTGTATGGATTAGAAATCGATTGGTGGTTTGACGCTAGGAGAGACATCAGAGCCTCTACTCAGGCCGCGATTCGATATCTTAAACGACTTAACAAACTCTTTGACGGCGATTGGTTATTAACGGCAGCCGCCTACAACGCTGGAGAAGGAAATATTCTAAAATCCATCAGAAGAAGCGGTATCGATAGAAAGCAAGTCGAATTCTGGCAACTGAAAGTATTATCCGAGACTTCCTCTTACGTTCCAAGACTTCTAGCAATAAGCGAAGTCGTTTCTAACCCTTCCGAATATGGGATTACCCTTCCTGACATACCAGACGAACCCTACTGGGGAGTGGTGGACACATCTAGGCAGATAGACCTTAACACCGCGGCGAGACTAGCTGAGATCTCTCAAGAGACATTGTACTCACTTAATCCGGGTTTTAACCAGTGGGCGACTCGTCCGGAGGGTCCTCACGAGCTCCTTTTACCGATCGAAAAAGTAGAAGTTTTTAAAAAAAATCTCGATGAGCTTAAAAAAAGTGATCACGTCGCCTGGAAACGTCACAGAGTAAAAAAGGGTGAATCGCTAAGTGGCATTGCCGAGAAATACAACTCTACCGTTAGACAAATAAAAGCTGCTAATGGACTTCGAAAAAATCTAATTAGAAAAAATCAATCCCTTCTCATCCCCGCACCGAGGGACGGGGTGAGTTACACAATGACGCGTGAAAGCAGACTTACAAGAAAACAAAAACTTTTAACGGCCAGGTCCGAAGTCGATCCAGTCTCCTACGTTGTTAGAGATGGCGACAGCCTTTGGAAAATAGCCTCAGAACACGGCATCAAAGTAAAAGACTTAGCCCGAGCAAATGGCCTAGGCGTATCAAGTATAATCAGGCCTGGAAACGAACTGAAGATATATGCCGCTAAAAACAGGCCTGCGCCATATATGAGAGAGAGAACAAAAATCAGGGAAATTCGTTATAAGGTTAGAGACGGAGAATCTCTGTCACTAATAGCTAACAAGTTTAATCTAACAGTGAAAAAAATTTTACTTTGGAACTCAACCTACAGAACTAAAAAATATATCCGCCCCGGAGACGTTTTGGTTCTTAAAGTTGACGTTGTCAATCTTATTAACTAGACAGTTCCACATCAGATGAGTCTCTCATACTCTCCTGAAAGTAGCGTATTTCATTAAAACCTCTTTGTCTTCCAAAAAACACCTTTAATCTCATCAGCCAGGTCTTCAGCAGAATCCACCTGTTCGGTTTCAACGCTTGATATCCTGATCACGGCACTTGACCCATCCGCTAGAATAGCCGTACCCAGCGACTCAGCTTTATCGATGGGTCTAGGGATCTTGAATGCAGCGGAAAGGACGTTGGCGTTTATCCCTTGCTGAGAAGGCGTAATGCGTCCCAGAACTTTCCATGAATACCCATACCGATCTGCTACATATTGCGCAAGAGAGCCCTGTTCAATTTCGTTAATTATATCACTCGCAATCTTCTCGGACAGTGCTCTAGACTTTTGCTGTAGAACTAGGTCGAATATCTCAGTTGATACTTCACTAAAATCTTTTTGGTAAGCTGGTGCGTGCTCGGATACTCTTAGTCCAATCACGCGACCATCCTCGAGCTCTATTAGGTCACTATTATTTCCATCCATAAGAACGTCTGGGCTAAAAGCTGACTCGACAACTTGAGCATTCACAAACAAAGGATGTTCTGATGACCGCGCCAAGGCCTCTGTTTTCTTGATAGGGGTCCCCATGTTTTTAGCGGGTATCTCCAAATCAGGATTTTCGAAAAGCAACTCAGAAAGTTCATTGGCTGCCAGGTAAAACTTGTCTTCTGCCCTTAGTTCGTTGAAATCACTTTCGACTTGAACTCGAACATCCTCTAAGCTCGGTTTTACAGCTGTTTCAATATCGTTGACTTTTACGATGTGGACTCCGGTATCTACCTCAATTGGCGAGGAAAATTCAGAGCTAGCCAAATCAAACGCGATCCCTTCAAAACTCGGATCAAAAGTTCCTTTTTCATTAAAGCCAAGTAGACCTCCCTCGGCCTTAGAGCCTAGATCTTCAGAATACTCCCTGGCTAAACTAGCGAAGTCTTCGCCCTGCAAAAGTCTGGAATAAATTTCCGAGCTAAGATCCCTGACCTCTTGTTGATCTTTTTCGGTGGAGAACTCCAAAAAAATATGTGATAAGTTTCGCCGCTCTTCTTTTTGATAATTTGACCTATTCTCAACAAAAAACTCTTCTATTTCCGAGGGATCATAATCACGCACTGATAGAAAATCCTCTTTTGTCAGTTCGATGTACTCGATCACAACCGTTTCTTCCTCGACAAAGCTTTGACGATTTTCATTAAAAAATTCTTCTAGGTCAGCATCTTGAACTTCTACTTGTTCGGCCAGCGAAGTAAGGTCTAGCTCAAGAAAAGCAACTTCTCTTTTTTGAGATAGAAGGGCGCTAACCCTCTCAGCCTCTATTTCAGTTAAAAAAGAAGAATCTCCAACCCCGTTGAAAAATTGCTGATAGATCTTATCTGTCCTTAACTCTCCTCTATAACTTTCGACGGAGTATCCCGCTGACGTTAGAGAATTCGTGAAAACATCGGAGTCAAATTTTCCGTCTCTTTGGAAGGCGGCCGTCTCTAATATATCTTTATCGATCATAGGATCCGAAAATCGCATATTCCATTCATCTGATCTCTGGCTGAAAACCTCTCGATCTACTAATCTGGCCAGCGTAGTTTCCCTAAGCAGGTCATCATCGATATCCCCTGGGGATGCTCCTCTCCCCATCAGTACCCTTCGGGAACGCTCCAATTCAGACTCAAATTCTCTTAAAGGGATATCTGACCCGTTTACCGAGGCGACTTTTGGTACTGAAGTAAACGAAGAAAAAGATCCAAAGCCAAAAAAACCAAAAATTATTACGACAAGGCCAATTAAGATCTTTCCCAATATTCCTTCAGTGCCATCACGTAGTTTTTGAATCGCCATTGAATTTCCTTTCCTCTCGTGCTGATCGCACAAATAAATAATAAAAAAGGCGCATCATTAATGCGCCTTTTTTTGAACCAAAAAAACGTTCTTTTTGAAACCTTATTACGACTTAGTTCACGGCTTCCTTAAGTGCTTTGCCTGCCTTGAAGGCCGGAACTTTAGCCGCCGCAATTTGAATTTCTTGGCCCGTTTGAGGATTGCGCCCGGTCCTCGCTGCGCGATCACGCACACTAAAAGTTCCGAAGCCAACGAGAACCACTGAATCACCCTTCTTTAAAGATTCGGTTATTGACTCTACAACAGTATCTAAAGCTCTTGCCGCTGCTGCTTTAGTTATGTCTGCAGATCCAGCAATGTTCTCTATAAGTTCTTGTTTATTCACTATCTACCCCTTGATTTTGTTCAGTCCATTGTTAGGGGCATTCCCAAAGCTCTCGATGCCCACCACTTTTATACCCAATGATCGCTGCTTATTCAAGATAAAAGTCTCTAATGTGCGCTAATTCCCTGCCTTTCATCAATTTTGAGATCTTGCTCTGCCCCATCATCAAGACTATCTTTCGGATCGGCTGAAAATGTTAGTGGATTTTTTGTCAACGCGATATCAAACAATTCATCAATCCAATTTATTGGTATTACCTCCAGCTCTTTAAGTATTTTTGAAGGAATTTCCTTAAGATCACGCTTATTAGCGTCTGGAATTATCACCGTTTTTATTGAACCTCGATGCGCAGCGAGTAATTTTTCTTTCAGCCCACCAATCGCCAATACTTGCCCACGCAATGTTATTTCTCCTGTCATAGCCACAGAACCTCTGGCCGGTATGCCAGTTAGAGCAGAGATCATTGCAGTACATATGCCAATCCCGGCGCTAGGACCGTCTTTTGGAGTTGCGCCCTCAGGAATGTGCACGTGCAAGTCGATATTCTCGTGGAAGCCTTTTTCAATATTCAAAGCCTTAGCTCGACTTCTAACAACAGTCGTGGCTGCTTGCACTGATTCCTGCATAACATCGCCCAACGAACCGGTTCGATTGTGCGATCCTTTTCCGGGCACAGCCGCAACCTCTATGGTCAATAAGTCACCTCCAACGCTCGTTACAGCCAACCCCGTAACTTGGCCCACTTCATCTTTACTTTCTGCCTCTCCAAAATTGAATTTCTTGATTCCAAGGTATTGTTCCAAGTCTTTCGGTACAATCTTGGTTAACGAAGCTGCCTGATCTTTTGCTAGTGCCGCTTTTTTAACAACTTTTCTACATATCTTTGCGATTTCTTTCTCTAGCCCTCGAACGCCAGCTTCTCTAGTATAAAAGCGAATCAAATCTAGCATCGATCTATCCGAGATTTGGAGTTCGCTTTGTGACAACCCATTGTTTAAAAGCTGTTTGGGCAAAAGAAATCGAGAAGCAATATTTTTCTTTTCCTCTTCCATATATCCAGGAATTTTTATTATTTCCATCCTATCAAGCAGTGGAAGAGGAATATTCATAGAGTTGGATGTACAAATAAACATTACATCGGACAGGTCATAATCGACTTCTAGATAGTTGTCATTGAAGGTGTCGTTTTGCTCAGGGTCAAGGACCTCCAGAAGAGCAGAAGCAGGATCTCCCCTATGATCCTGACCCATTTTGTCAATTTCATCTAAAAGGAACAGAGGATTCTTAACACCAACCTTTGCTAGCTTTTGAACTATCTTTCCTGGCATTGACCCAATATAGGTCCGTCTATGGCCTCTTATTTCAGCTTCGTCCCTTACACCCCCTAGAGCCATCCTAACAAACTTTCTATTAGTTGCCCGCGCGATCGATTCGCCCAGAGAAGTCTTACCGACTCCTGGAGGACCAACGAGGCAGAGAACGGGGCCTTTCAACTTATCCACTCTTTTCTGTACCGCAAGATACTCTATTATTCTATCTTTGACATCGTTCAAACCATGATGGTCGTTCTCTAAAATGTCTTTGGCAGCGAGTATGTCCGAAGAGATCTTAGATTTTTTTCTCCATGGAACACTTAGCATCCAATCTATATAAGCTCTGACAACAGTTGCTTCAGCAGACATTGGGGACATCTGTTTCAATTTTGAAATTTCGCTCTCTGTCTTTTTCTTTGACGATTTGGGCATCCCAGCACTCGCTAAACGTTTACTGAGTTCCTCAATCTCGTCAGGTACCTCTGCTATATCTCCCAATTCTTTTTGAATAGCTTTCATTTGCTCGTTGAGGTAGTACTCTTTTTGGCTTTTCTCCATTTGCCTTTTTACCCTGCCTCTAACCTTCTTATCTACCCCTAACAATTCCATCTGCTCACTTAAAATGCCGTGCATATATTCATAACGTTCTTTTGCATCAACAGTTTCTAACACTCTCTGTTTTACTTGGATCTTCAAAGATAGTTGAGAGGCAATCGTATCAATTAGCCTCGACAACTCATCAATGCCTGATAAAGATCCAACCAATTCCGACGGGACTTTCTTGTTCTTAGTCGCATATGCTTCGAATACGTCCAAGAGATCTTTTTTTAGTTCCTGGTTCAAATCAGTAGACAAGGGCCTGGTTTCAAGAGTTTCAATATCTGCTGCAAGCCATTTTTCGTTGTCCCTTAATTTCAAAACTCTAGCTCGCAGATTGCCCTCGACCAGTATTTTCACCGTCTGGTCTGGGAGCCGGATTAGTTGCAAAACAGTAGCTACGGTGCCAATCTCGAAAAGGTCTTTAGTCTGAGGGTTCTCTTTATCCGGTTCTCTCTTCGCTAACAAAAGGATTTCTTTTCTCCCCTCGCTATTTTCGAACGAAGAGGCGACGTCCAAAGCTTTAATTGATTTAGGAGTCCC
>CACFLG010000035.1 GCA_902567095.1 uncultured OM182 clade bacterium | reverse complement strand
CTCCCAAAACCATCGGGCAAAATTATCTCGGGGTCGATAGTTTTTAAAGGACAAGATCTTCTGACGGTTCAAACGAAAGACATGGAAAGGATTCGTGGTAATCGAATAGGAATGATATTCCAAGAGCCTATGACAGCTTTAAATCCGGTTCTCAGTATTGGGAAACAAATGATTGAAGCGTACCGTTTGCACACAGGGCTTAATGAACATGAGGCTCTTAGGTCAGCGATAAACATGTTAGACCGTGTCGGGCTTTCGTCGCCCGATTTACGCATGCTCGAATACCCGCATCAGCTCTCTGGAGGAATGCGTCAAAGAGTGATGATTGCCATGGCTATCGCTTGCAAACCGGATCTGCTGATCGCTGACGAACCGACAACGGCTCTTGACGTCACAGTGCAGGCGCAGATTCTTGGCTTGATCCAAGATCTGCAGAAAGAAATGGGCATGTCGGTTCTTATAATTACCCATGATCTAGGAGTCGTCGCCGAAACTTGCGATGACGTAGTTGTAATGCAAAATGGATTAATTTGTGAAACAGCTAACGTATTTGATCTTTTTGATAAACCAACTCACGATTATACGAGATCTTTGCTGGCGTCAATCCCACGTCTCGATTCTCAACCTAAATCTACCCTTCCAGTCTTGACCAGCATAACGAAGAAAGAGAGAACTACTGAAACAAACTTAGACGACTCGAGTTACGGGAGAGATCTCCATAGCTCCGACACTGATAATTATAGCCAGATCGAACCCAACGAGATTCTAAAGGTGGAAAAATTAGCGATGTATTTCCCATTTAGAAAGGGAGTGATGGGCAGGACAAAAAATTATAACCGAGCTGTTGATGGTGTTTCCTTTTCTATTCCTCAAGGTCAAACGCTTGGTATAGTAGGAGAATCAGGCTGCGGCAAGTCAACAATCGCTCGTTGCATCTTGAGGCTTTACTCACCAACCTCCGGAAAAATTTTTTTTGACGGGAAGAACATAACTAAGCTGAAGCCTAACCAATTGAAAATGATCCGAAACGACCTCCAGATGATTTTTCAAGATCCTATGGACTCACTTAATCCTAGGCATACCGCGGGTGAGATAATCGAAGAACCCCTCGCAATAAACAACTTCGAAAAATTCTATCGAAAAAAAAGAGTACTCGAGTTACTAGACACTGTCGGACTCCCAAAAGAGTCCTTGAAAAAGTATACATTCGAGTTTTCAGGGGGACAAAAGCAACGCATCGGAATTGCTAGAGCACTCGCCTTACGACCAAAACTTGTGATCTGCGACGAAGCCGTCTCGGCTCTAGATGTGTCCACTCAGGCCCATATCTTAAATTTACTTTTAGATTTACAGAATGAGTTTGGCCTCACTTACCTCTTTATTTCGCACAATTTGGCGGTTGTAAAGCATATGTCAGACAAGGTGGCAGTAATGAGATCGGGAAAAATAGTGGAAGAGAACAGCAGCGAAAAAATTTACAACGAGGCAATCCAACCGTATACGAGAAATTTAATTTCTTCGATACCTGTAATCCACCCCTCAGAGAGAGCTAACTTTGAACACTCTGCAAGGTAGCATTTTAAAAAAGCAAAAAAGAAAATATCCTGCTAGGAGATTTATTGATTAATCGAATAAGAGCTGGGATGGTCTGTGTAGATGACGAGAAGATTTTATCTATAAAACAACGAGATCCTAAATCCGGAGATGAGTTTTGGTCACTTCCCGGAGGAGGAATAGAAGCGCCTGAAACAGCTCTTGAAGCAGCAATCAGAGAGACCCGAGAAGAGACTGGTTATTCAGTCGTAGCTAAATCGAAAAGCTTCACAAATGACTATGAATTTTTTTGGAATGGCCAAACATATAATTGTCGAACTCATTGGTTCGAGGGAGCTTTAGCCTCAACCAAACCAGCTGAGGTGATTGCAGAGACTGATATTATAGCTTGCGAATGGGTTCCTTGGCCGAACTCTAGAAATTATTTTAATCATAACATGGCGTTGCTTGAGGTTTTGGATTTTTTTGCTCCCCAAAAGATGGATTGACATCAATACAAACATTTATCACAAAGAGCCCAACTTTACGTATAATGTTCAAATGCGATAGATAAGGAAATGTTTCTTGGACGTAAAAGAGAGAATGCAACGCATAATCGATATGGAATCGAAGGCCATTGCTGGCATAAAAATTACTGAAGCGTTCGAGGAAGCTCTTCAATTATTGCTTGAAAGTCAGGGCAAGGTGGTTACCACGGGCATAGGGAAAGCCGGTTACATAGCTCAGAAATGTGCTGCAACCATGTCCTCCACTGGGACACCAGCTTTCTTCGTTCATCCTGCAGAGGCAGGTCACGGCGATCTTGGAATGCTTTCCAAAGACGATTGTATTATAGCCTTCTCTACCAGTGGGAAATCTAACGAGGTGATCGAAATGCTTGAGATGTCGAAAGCCTTGGGTGCATCGAAAGTCATCGGGATAACTTCTCATGTCGACGGACCAATAAGAAATTTAAGCGATATTGTCTTAGATATGGGAGAGAGTATCGAAGAAGCTTGTCCTTTAAAAATAACGCCAAGTTCAACTATTGCTATTATGCTTGCAATAAGTGATTCAATCGCCCTTACCTTAATGGAACTGAAAAATTTTTCAGTCTCTGAATATCATGCAAGACATCATCGAGGTTATTTAGGTTCAGTAACCCGCCCCCGATCTCTTTACGAAGGTAAGGACTAAAATAATATGGGGATAATTGACCCCGTCCAAATTGCAAAAAAATATCGTAATGCGATTAAGAAGAGAGTTGCTGATTTTAAGACTCCACTTAAAGTGAAGGGGTTAATAGCTACTGATGACAAACCATCTCTTAGCTACGCCAATGCGACGAAAAAAGCTTTTGAAGAAATCGGCTTTCAATATGAATTAAAAAAAGTACCGAGACTGTCTTTAGAGTCTGCTATTTTGTTCGCCAATACGGAAAAAGAAACACACGGGATATTTATTTATTTTCCGGTGTTCGGCAACGAAGAAGATAAATACCTCAGAAACTTAGTGGCTCCCGAAAAAGATATCGAAGCGGGAAGCTTCTTCTGGACAAGAAAGTTATCTAAAAATGATAGATATGCCTTTAAAAACGTCCAAGATAAAAAAGCCTTGATCCCATGTACGCCCTTGGCAATCATCAAAATCCTAGCTGAGGTGAAATCTTATGGGAATGGAAGAAAGCCATTAAGTGACAAAACTGTAACAATTTTTAATAGGAGTGAGGTAATAGGACGGCCTCTCGCAGTTTTGATGTCAAACGACGGAGCAAGTGTTTTTTCATTTGATGAGCATGGTCCTTTGTTATTCAAGGATGGAATACCAGAAGAAACTGAATATGGACGCGCAGATGCTTTACAGTTCAGTGATATCGTTGTAACCGGAGTGCCGAGCGCGAAGTTTAGGAAGATTTCCATAAAGGAATTAAAGAAAAATGTGATTTGTATAAATTTTTCGACGAATCAAAACTTTGATAAGAACGTGGAGGATTTCGCACAAGATTTTGTTCCCAGAGTCGGTCCAATGACAGTTACAATGTGCATGCGAAACGCCATCAGACTTTACGAAAACTATTTCCATGACTCTGCTATCTGAGCTCTCGATTTCAAATTATTTATGCTCGGTAGCTGAGAAAAAACCTGTGCCTGGAGGTGGCGCGGTGGCAGCAATAGTCGGGGCAGAAGCATGCGCACTTCAAGCGAAAGTGGCTATCTTCAGCAGCAATTCAGAGATCACTCCCATTGTTGAAAGCAGTATAAAAACTCAGAAAAAACTCCTAGAGCTAGCCGAAAAAGACTCAAAAGCGTTCCTTGCATTAATGAAAGCGGGGAGAAAATCAAAAAATTATGAAGAGCTTTTAATAGAAGCAGCTAGGGTGCCTGTCGAGGTTTTAAGAATAAGCGTGGTTCAGGTATCAAGCTTAAAAACTCTTTTAAAGTTAGGAAATTTGAACCTCGTATCTGATATTGGGATATCTGCATTGCTCTTAATTTCATCGATAAGGTCTAGCTTGCTAAACATAAAAATTAATACAAAAAGCATTGAGAGTATTCCAGAAGATATTCTGCTTGCTGAGCTTCTGGCCGAAAAAGCGCTCAAGGAATTAGAATCGCTCTGCCTAAAAGTAGAAGATGAAATCCATTAGTGTATGCGTGTTATCCCTTCTTGTCGCTTGCTCTATCACCGCAACTGGCGAACCAAAAAAAAGCACTCTGATAGTAGAACTCGAAAACACCCAAACCAGTAATCTTATAAAAAAAATCTTCTATGAATATCCAACTCAAGAGCCCCGAAGAAAAGCAGGGTATCTAAAAAAAAGACTCAAGGAAATTGAAGAAAGAGTAGAACTCCGTTATTTAAGTAAAAATAATAAAAAAGAAATTGCAATCTTAGAATTCCTTGCAAATAAAGAATCTTCTCTAAAAAAAGATACGAGCTTTTCTAATCGAGTCAGGTATTTATCAAGCTTGAGTTACCCTATCGAAGCGGGTTTCTCGATGCTTATGAAAGAGAAAGCAGAGATTGAGAAGAACTTGAGTGAAAGTCGACTCGAATTTTTAAACCCCCAAATTCTCGGTCAATCTAAAATCCACGAATCATTATTCTTTGAATCTAATGATTATGGTCGTCAGAAATATCTAGACCTTTTAGCATATGAGTTAAAAAACACCGAGAATTTGGCACTTTCAATACTTAGAAATTATCCAAAATCAACCTTGAAAGTAGTTGGAGAAGCAGAAGCAAACTTTTCCTTCTATTATCGCGATAGAGTGCTAAGAATTAATATTGATAACGTGGAAACCATGCCGAAAGACGAGACGATCGCTCTCGCTGCTTTTTTCGGTCTGCCGGGTGCAGGGGCAATCGAAGAAGAAAATACAATATCACTATCGAAATTTCTTTATCTTCCTTCTTATAATTTAGGCTGGGCCGCATATTCTCTAAACGAAATTGCTAAATCAGATCCAGAAAACTCGGAAGCCTATCTTCGTTTCAGCAAACTAATTGTTGTTTTAGGTTTAACAGATCTCAATATCCATTCAGGGAAGTGGACGAGTTACGAAGGACGAGAATTTCTTAAAAAAAACTCCTATTATTCGGCTAATAGAGAGCAACTTTTCCTAGAACAGTTACAAGCGAGACCTGGTCTCTTTCTATCGATAAATTTGGGGAAAATTTTTTTCAATGAAATGAAAAGGAAATGTCTCGAAAAAATCTCATTGGATTTCTGCGGGAAAGCACTTAATCAACTAATAGTGGATCAAGGCACGGTACCACTGCCGTACCTTAAAAACCTTTTGATCGAAAGATTTCTCTCAAACTCGCTTCCATGACAAATTCAGGAAAGCGCTTGGCGAATTTTCTGGTGTGCTGATTCGTTTAAAGAAAATCTTGTTAAAATTAGCCCTCCGATCAAATAACAGCAAAAAGGGAAAAGAGCATACAAAAATAATATCGCAAATTTTGCGCTCTCTGTTTGATCCTGATTAGGCACGAATCCTGAGGCTCCTAAAACAAATCCTGTAATCATAAATGTTATTCCAGTTGCTGTTTTAAAAACCAGATTCCAACTAGCAAAGTACGTCCCCTCTTTCCGTTTCCCAGTCAAGTATTCATCATAATCAATGACATCAGATTGAATTGATGGAGCCATCGCAGCGCCGCTCCCTGCTCCAACGCCACAAACAAAAGCAAGTAGCAAGATCAAGGTGTCTGCACCCGCGGAGAGAAAAAACATCCCACCAAATCCAAAACCAGTAAGCAACATAGATATCAACCAGGTCTTTTTCTTTCCGATACGCTTGGACAAGGATATCCAAACAGGAACTGATAAAATGCATGGGACTAAGTACGTTAGAATATAAATGGCTGTTCGTTCTGGTCTTAAAACAACATATTCCGCAACATAAGGAGTCAAGATCCCGATAGTTGCAAAACCTAAATTCTCTATGAAGAAAACTACAAGAAGCAAAACCGCATGCTTATTCCTCAGGACGTCTGAAAAAGCGGTAAATGGATTTATTTCGCCCCTTCCTTGATATTCCTTTCTCTCCTGAGTACGAAAGACGGTCCAAATAATCAAGGCAAAAGTTATAAGGCCAGCTATTAGCGCAATGTCTAACGCATCTTTTTTTGGATTATTGCCCACGATTAACTGGTGCATGGCCAAAAGAGCCAACAAAGAACCACAGTTCCATACCATATGACGAACCCCAAAAACTTTTGTTCTCTCGTGATAGTTCGATGACAATTCTGCACCCAGCGAATGATGAGGAACATTAAAAGCAGTCATGGCAGAATAAAAAAGAAGTACCGCAACTGCGATCCAGAGACTAGAAAATTCAACGCTCAGTTCAACAGGCTGGTACCAAATCATAATAAAAGAAAAACAAACAAATGGAGCGGACGCTATCATCCAAGGACGGCGTCTGCCCATAGAAAAATTTGTTCTATCACTGAGGTAACCCGCAAGAGGATCAGTAATTGCGTCCCAAATCCTAGACAAACCGAATATGAAACCCATCATTACCGGAGAGATAAGCAAGATATCGGTTGCAAACTTCATCAAATATAAGCTGACGAGAAAAAACATGAAACCCACACCTATCGTAGGAATGTTGTAATCAATGAGAGTAATAAGCGAAATAGTCTCGCTAGATTTGGCGCTTTTTTGTTTCATTTAGCGTTTTATTTCAAGTATTTCTCTTTCTGAATCAGCGGCCCAGCGATCCCTTAAGGGCCGACCACCTCGATAAATTGTAGAAAGAGCATCCGTAATCAAAAGCTCGAATAAATTTGAGCTTGTCGCTGGCCTAAAGTTTGAGAAAGACTCTGCAAGTGACCTTAGGTCCGCGTCCTCAACTTTTTTCGCCCGTCCGTTTACCTGAAACTCTCCGCTGCTTCCAGAACTATCATTCATAAAACAGTGCAAAGAAAAATCCGGCTTAACTAACAAATCAGTGGTCCGGGGGGACTCTGCGTTCAGGAAAATGAAAATATGCCCGCCACCAATAACGGGGGTAACTGGATGAGCTCTAGGTCTTCCGTCGGATCGCGTCGTTGCGAGATACGCGACTTTCCCATCTAATCGCGCTGCACCGAACTCCGCCAGTGCTGGTTTCTTTTCTTCTAGCCTTTTCCAAGATGAAAGACCCACGTAAATCCCTGAACTTATTAGCGCCAAAACCACGATAACATGCTTTTATGAGGAAAAACGATCAAGATATGACTAATTTACTTCGGACAAACTCTCATGGATTCAGGAAGCGGTTTAGAGTTCTGATTGATTTCGCCAACGAAAAACTTTGTAGTAGTGATTAGTCCATTTGTCCACTTGAAGTCGAGGGAGTAGGCACAACCCGAATCTAGTGGAGAGGTAAGGTTTACTAGCATGATATGAGAAGCTCCGGGTTCTAAATAAAATTTTTGTTTAGGGCCAAGCGACAGGCCGACGGATCTCATTTTCGCAACGCCTTTCTCCCAAACCACCTGATGTAAGGATGCACTCTCAGAATATTCGAATATCACGTTTGAAAGTTCAATTTTTTCTTTTGTTGGATTGTAGAAACTTCCATAGACTGCAGCATTTTTTGCACCCAAAGGCGAGGCCCGAGACCAACCCTCAAAAATTGGCTGGCTATTGGCAGGCGTGCAATGACTCAGGCAAAAAGCGAGGGCTAAAAGGATCTGAGTTTTTTTGTAGAACGTGAGTTTTCTCACCTTACGCCCTTTTTTTGTTACTATTTTCAACTCCAATTTTTTTGAAGTCACAGTATGAATCTTTACGAAAATTCAAAAGAAGGATTTGCAGATTCAAAGCCCTTTTTATTATCCCCTAATTTTGAAGTCATATATAGCTATGCTGATATAGATCATGTAAGCGGTTTAGTTGCAACACATCTAGCCGAGCGAGGTTTAGTTTCTGGCGATAGAATTTTTGTGCAAGTTGAAAAAAGTGTGAATGTAGTTGTGCTTTATCTTGCGTGTTTGAGATCTGGCATAATTTATATTCCTCTGAATACACAATATCTAAAAAACGAATTAGAATTTTTTACTGCTGACGCACGACCAAAAATTGTGATCACCGACAAAGAAAGAAAAAATACGTTTGAGCCATTCACTAAGTCGTCAAATATTTTGATCATTGATGAAATAATCTCAATTAGTGAAAAAATAAAAAGCCCTGAGGTTAAATACGAGCCAAACGAATTCTCCGGTGACGCCGCAGCAGCAATGCTTTATACGTCTGGGACCACAGGCAAACCAAAAGGTGCAATTATTAGCCACAAAAATTTGATTGCAAATGCGCAAGCCCTAACTCATGCCTGGAACTGGTCACAAGATGACGTCTTACTGCATGCTCTGCCTGTTTTTCATGTGCACGGCCTGTTTGTTGGCCTTAACCTGCCGTTAGTAAACGGAAGTTCGATAATTTATCTTGATAAGTTTTCTTCTCAAGAGGTAGTTAAAATTTTACCAAAATCAACAGTCTTTATGGGTGTACCAACTTACTATGTCCGAATGCTCTCCGAGAGTGCTCTGACAAAAGATTCTTGCAGAAAAATAAGAGTTTTTATTAGCGGGTCAGCACCACTCTTAGAACAGACCTCCCTAGATTTTAAGAAAAAAACCGGACACGAAATCGTTGAAAGATACGGAATGACCGAGACAGGCATGAACACCAGTAACCCATTGCAAGGATTGAGGAAACCTGGATCGGTCGGCCTTCCTATTGAAGGAGTTCAAATACGTGCACGGAATGAGTCTGGCTGTATCTCGGAGGAAGGAGAAGCAGGTGAAATCGAGGTTAAAGGACAAAACGTATTCGCAGGATATTGGAAACGAGAGGAGTATAGATCGAAAGATTTTACTGAGGATGGATTTTTTAGAACTGGTGACCTAGGGCGCATCGACAGCGAGGGTTATCTTTTTCTAATCGGCCGTAAAAAAGATCTAATAATCTCTGGGGGATTAAACGTGTTCCCAAAAGAAGTGGAGGTAGTTATCGACTCGCTTACAGAAGTTAAAGAATCTGCGGTGATAGGATTGCCTCACCCTGATTTTGGAGAACAAGTGGTAGCTGTAATTGTTTTGAAGGAAACTGCGGGGCTGGATAAATCTGCGTTAATAAACAAAATGAAGAATAAAATTGCCAGTTTCAAAATTCCAAAAGAAGTCTTTTTCCTTGATGAACTCCCAAGAAACGCAATGGGGAAAGTTCAAAAAAATATACTTCGGGAAAGATTTAGCTAAAACCTCAACCCCCCCATCAAAGAGGAAGATCATTTTGAGAATTGCAGTTTTTGCGTCGCACAACGGATCTAATTTCCAAGCAATCACTGAGGCTTGTAAATCAGGCGAGATAAAAGGTGAGGTTGCGCTCTTAATTTCTAACAACAAAAAATCGCAAGCTATAGCCAGAGCAAAAAACCTTCATATTCAGTTCCTTCATATCTCTGAGAACGTCGAGCCTAATGAGCAATTACGGGACACCAAAATCTCGTCGTTATTGAACGAACATAATTGTGAGTTAGTAGTTTTGGCGGGGTATATGAAAAAACTAAGCAGCTCTATTATCGACTCCTTCGGCGGAAAGATAATCAATATCCACCCCTCCTTATTGCCAAAATACGGAGGCAAAGGGATGTATGGATCGAAGGTTCATAAAGAAGTCCTAAAAAACAAGGAATATGTCTCAGGGGTAACCGTGCATCTAGTAAACTCCGATTACGACAAGGGAAAAATCTTATCACAACAAACAATCCCGATAACCGAGAACGAAACACCGGAATCCTTGGCTGAGAAAGCTCGTCGGGTAGAGCATCATCTCATTATTAAAACGATTAAAGAAATTATAGAAAAAAAGAATAGGTTGGCTCGTTATGAAAAAAAAACCAAATGAAAATAGACGTGCGCCAATAGCTCTTATGGCCTGTGACTCAGGCCGAAAGTTTGCGAATTCGGTGGCTAATGAAATGGGAATAGATTTGCTTCCGACAAAAGAGACTTGGTTTGCCTGCGGCGAGGGTAAATTTGAAATAAAGTCAAATGTCAGAGGACATGACGTTTATATCTTTCAATCGGCTGTTGGTAAACAAGATGAGCGAAGTATCTATGATAGGTTCTTAATGCTACTTCACGCCGTTGAGGCTGCCGCATTATCCGACGCTCAATATATTACGGCTGTATTGCCTTATTATCCCGGTGCTCGGCAAGACAAACGAAAAGGGAGAAACAGAGAAGGTATCAGCGCAGGTCTTTTCGCCAGACTTCTTCAAAGCGCTGGGGTAGACAGAGTCATGAGTGTAGAGATCCACAATGATTCTATAGCCGGCATGTTCAACCCCTCTTTGGCGCATCTTGAAAACGTATTCCTAACAAATCATTTCAGTAAATGGATCAAAAGCAATCACAAATCTTTTGATGTTGTGGTATCTCCAGATGTTGGATACCTAGAACGAGCGAGATCTTTTTCTGAGGAACTATCGGCTGACTTGGCAGCGCTTTCCAAAGAAAGGGACTATTCCAAAGCAAATTCGATTTTTACTTCGAATCTCATAGGAGAAGTAAGAGGACGAGATGTTCTTCTTGTAGACGACATCGTTGACACTGGCGGGTCAGTAGTAGCATCCATTCAAGAACTTAAAAAGCAAGGGGCAAAAAATATTACTATCGCCTGCGTTCACCCGCTTATGAATGGCGATTGTTGGAAAAAGCTCGAGCGGATCTATAAAAAATCCGTGTCTGATGGTTGGCACTTTAGCATGACAGGAACAAGCGTCGTGGATCATAAAGATCCGCCAGCGTGGTACACGACTTACAGGATTGAGAAATTAATTGCGAGAGTCCTGGAGAAAATTAACTCACGAGGGAGTGTGACAAGCGTTCAAGATAACACTTCATTAAGCTCTAATTCTTGACAAACTTTTCGCATATACTATCCTGCCCATTAAAAGAAAATCTTGCGCCCCCTCTCTCAAAGTGGTTTTTTTTTAGAAAATGGTTGGGAAATCACGAGATGAAGCTTCAGCGAAGTATCAGCACAAATAATTAGAAATCTAATGAAAGATAGAATTAAACCAAGCAATGAAAACTTCAATTTTGTTGATGCCGAACATAGCCTGCTAAAGTTTTGGGACGAAAAAAAGATTTTCAAGAAAAGTCTCGATAAGAACCCGAGCTCCAACCCCTACATTTTTTATGACGGCCCGCCATTCGCTACGGGACTTCCTCATCATGGGCATCTAGTTGGTTCTATTCTCAAGGACGCAGTTCCAAGATATTGGACAATGAAAGGAAAATTTGTGCAGCGAAGATTTGGATGGGATTGTCACGGACTCCCTATCGAGCACGAAATTGACAAATCATTAGGAATGTCCTCTTCAGACGCAGTAAAAAAACTCGGTGTCAAAGGTTACAACGATGAGTGTCGAAAAATTGTTCAGCGCTACACAACTCAGTGGCAAAAAACAATAGAAAGAATCGGTCGATGGGTAGATTTTGATAACGATTACAAGACTATGGACCCTTGGTACATGGAGTCGGTATGGTGGGTTGTAAAGCAACTTTGGGATCAGGAACTGATTTATAAAGGGGAAAAAGTCGTGCCATTTTCCACGGAACTTGGGACGGTGCTTTCAAACTTCGAAGCAGGGTCTAATTATAAAAGTGTGCAAGACCCGGCTCTTACCGTCCTCTTTAAATTAAAGTCAGAGGATAGCTACGTTGCTGCTTGGACTACGACTCCCTGGACCCTTCCATCCAACCTGGCTCTATGTGTTGGAAGAGATATAGATTACGCAGAAGTCAAAGATTTAAGTTCGGGTAAATCTTTGATAGTTTCAGAACACTATTCTCTAGATTTATTAAAAGATAGCGGGAATTTCAAATTAATAGGCAAGCTAAAAGGGTCAGATCTAGTAGGGAAAAAATATCTGCCGATTTTTGATTTCTTCAAAGATCACGAAAAATTTGGAGGGTTTTGTATATTAGAAGACGAATACGTCACCCCAGAAAATGGGACAGGAATAGTGCATCAAGCGCCCGCCTTTGGTGAAGACGACTATCGAATATTTCAAAACGCCGGCATAGATGCGCCTCCGGTCTGTCCAATCGATATGTCAGGCAAGTTTACGTCGGCGGTCAGAGATTTTGCAGGAATCTACGTAAAAGACGCCGATAAAGAGATAACCAAAGCTATTCGGGACAAAGGTTTGCTTTTTAAACAAGAAGTCATTCAACACAACTACCCTTTTTGCCCCCGGAGCCATAGCCCCATTATATATAGAACCATTGATAGCTGGTACGTCAAAGTAGAAGAGTTTAGGGAACAACTCCTGGAAGCTAACGCAGAGATAAATTGGGTGCCAGGACACCTAAAAAATGGTCGCATGGGAAAATGGTTGGAAGGGGCAATTGACTGGGCAATTTCCAGAAATCGCTATTGGGGAACCCCGTTGCCGATTTGGATTAACGATGAAACTGGCAAATGTATTTGTGTGGGATCAATAAATGAATTGAAGTCTTTAAGCGGAATCGAGCTAAACGATCTTCATAGAGAGAACGTTGACCCGGTAACATTTCGAGTTTCTGGAGAACCAGGGTTATATCGTAGGGTTGATGAGGTGCTTGATTGTTGGTTTGAATCTGGATCTATGCCTTACGCTCAACTGCATTATCCTTTCGAAAATGAAGAAACTTTCAATCGAGGATTCCCAGCTGAATTTATAGCGGAAGGATTAGATCAGACACGAGGATGGTTTTATACGCTTATAGTTTTGGGTAACGCACTTTTTCGAAAGAACCCATTCAAAAATGTTGTCGTAAATGGGATTGTGATGGCTGAGGACGGGAAAAAAATGTCCAAAAGTCTGAGGAATTATTCTCCGCCCGAAGAACTAATGGAGACATTCGGCGCCGACGCATTGAGACTCTACCTCATCAATTCAGGACTGGTAAAAGGTGAAGAACAGCGGTTCTCCGATGAAGGTGTAAAAGATATGGTAAGGAGAGCGCTTCTTCCTTGGCTGAACGCGTTTAAATTTCTTTATACTTACGCAGAGATCGATAATTGGCGACCAGAGGCTCATTTTTCACCATCTACTAACATCATGGATCAGTGGGTCCTGTCTAGGCTAGAGTCGTTAAAAGAGTCTGTAGCCAATGAAATGGAAGGGTACAGACTTTATAATGTGATGCCCGCCCTGTTTGAGTTTATCGAGGACCTCACGAATTGGTATATTAGACTAAACCGAGCTAGGTTTTGGACTGAAGGCGCCACTCAAGACAAACTCTCGGCATATCACACTTTATATGAAGCACTTTTTGAATTGAGTATCTCAATGGCTCCGTTTGCCCCTTTTCTATCAGAAACCTTGTACCAAGAACTTAAAGGTTTTTCATCTTTAGAGTTGCCAGAATCCGTTCACCTTTGCTCTTACCCAGAGGTAAGCAAAAAAAGGATAAAGCCTCTTTTAGAATCTGCTGTCCAACGAATGCAGCATATTATTTTGCTCGGAAGACAGAAACGTAATCAGGAGAAATTAAAAACGAAATACCCAGTATCAGAAGTTACCATTATTCATCCGGACGAGAATCTGCTTAAAGAAATATCCAAACTTGAAAACTACTTACAACAAGAACTTAATGCGAAAGACGTCAAATACTCAACAAATGAAGAGAACTTCATAGAACTTTATGCAAAGCCGAACTCGCGAATATTAGGGAAAAGACTTGGAAAAGATTTTAAGGAATATAAAAGAGCGATCGAGGAGCTTAGCTCTGTCGACATTAACAGGTTCCAAGTAGAAGAGAAGATAACGTTAAAAAATAAGGACTTTAATCTAGAGGAAATCCTGATTTTCAGGGAAGCAAAAAAGGGAACCAACACGGTATCCAACAAATTTATATCCATTGACATGGACTGTAACTTAGATAGCGAACTTATGGCGCAGGGTCAGGCTAGGGAAGTGGTAAATAGAATCCAAAAATCAAGAAAAGACTTTGGGCTTAAAGTAAATGACAGGATCAAACTTACGATAAATGCTGGATCCGTTCTTCAATCAGTGATTAAAAACCATGCGAAATATATCAAAAGCGAAACTCTTACTACCCAACTAAACTTCACAGCAACGGAACAAAGGTTTTCTTTTGAAATCGACGAACATGAATTTTCTATATCTATAGAAACAGATTCCTCTTAGATTTGAATTCGGTTCAACTTTTTTGTTTGGGTAAGATTAAGAACCTGATTACAATAAATAAATCTTCTAATAACTCATTAAGAAAAGCTGGGCGTAATTCTGTTATCATCAGATCTACACTGAATCTGAGAAGATTCTCGTCAAGAACATGCAGGAAAAACTTCATGATGATAAGTAAGAAAAAAACAATCAGAAATTACCATCTTTTCCTGTCCCTCTTACTGTGCAATCTCTTTCCGATGAGTGTTTTTTCGGGTAATTTGTCAGAAATTTATGAATTGTCAGTTTCTAATGATCCTGAATTGGCGGCCGCGCAAGCTCGATATCTCTCGAGAAAAGAAGTCGTCCCGCTCAGTCGTTCTCAACTGCTTCCTCAAATAGGTGTCCGAGCACAGACCTCAGATAATCGCAGGGAATTCCCCACCAATCCCGCAAGCACCGCTTCATATTTTAACGAGAATGGATGGTCCGGTTTCCTTAGCCAACC
>CACFLG010000034.1 GCA_902567095.1 uncultured OM182 clade bacterium | reverse complement strand
CCTAGCCCCCTTTTTCAATCTGGGACTCCTAGCTATCTAGTATTAGGGATATGGACGAACGACTAGCCTCTTACTGCCCACTCTCATAACAAGAGAAGTTAAAGAAAGTCTCGTTGTTGATGAAGTTGAGGTTGAGTAACCGAAGATTATCATCAGCATTGTCGATCTTCAGACTTGCTGTCCCGTTCCACGTATCCCCCGCTAGATCAGACAACTGATTACGGTTCTTCCAGACATGCGCTTTCGCAGGCAATTCATCAATCAGTATCGGATTGGTTGAGCCGATTACATTACCTGAGCTGTCGTAGAGTGATCCTCGGATGTTGGTGATCGGCGTATCGCCTATGTTAATGAACCGAACATAGGTAACGTCCGTTTGATCAAAGCCACCGATATTGTGGATCTGATTCTCTCTTACGCAGTTCGTGTTACTGATCAGTCCACTTGGACTGGTGAGTTTCGTCATGAGTTCAAATGAGTCAGAGCCATTTACTTCTAGTATCGCTGGTCCTGACCAAGGTGAGATATTAAAGGCATTCTCAATGTCCTCTGAAGAGATCACTACCCTGCCCTTTGATGGAATCGTACCTGCGTGTAAAGGCTGATTGGCTAATCCGACTCTTGAGCCATCACTGCCATACAAAGTTCCTGTCAGTTGCTGAGCCGTATCGCTGGTATTAACTAGATGTGTCAGCGAGACATTTGCACTGGTCGAAGTCGTCTGCAAATAAACACGTCCAGAGTTATTGTCTTCAAAGCAGGAGAAGTTAAAGAAGGTGTCCTCATCGGTGATGTAGTTAAGGTTCAATAATTTCAGTCCGGACTTGGGGCCAACCTCCAGCATCCCTTCCCCGTCCCACTCGGCACCGATTTTACTCGCTAAGCGATCACGACTAATCCAAGTCTGAGCATTCGGTCCAAGATTAGGAGTTAAGACACTGTTAGCATTACCTATTACATTGCCCTCAAAGTCATAAAGGGTCCCTGTGATCTCACCGCTGTCCTCATTACGGGTATTAATCAATCGAACATAACTCAAGTTATTCGAGTCAAAGCCTTCGATGTTTAAGACTCGATCTTCCCTGACACAGTTCGTGTTGCTCACTAAGCCGCTAGGACTCGCTAGTTTGGACATGACATCAAATGTGCTCTCTCCCCTCACCTGAAGGACGGCTGGCCCTTTCCACGGATCAGTGTTGAATAAGCTCTCAATATCTTGTGAGTTAAGAACTATCCTTCCCATGGGTTGAACGGGATCGCCAATCAAAGGCACACCGCCCACACGGTTGCCATCGCCGTCATACATTAAGGCTCTAAAAGATTGCTCTCTATCAGAGGTGTTGAGCACATGAAGACTGCTGACATTTAAACTGTCTGAGGTGGTCTGCAGGAATTGATTGCCACGAACAATGTCATACTCAGGATAGACATCACTATTGTCACCAATGCCGTCCCCGTCGGTATCAACTTGCTCTGAGGCATCTAATGGGAATGCATCCGCTTCATCACTTAAGCCGTCATTGTCATCATCACTGTCGCAGGCATCACCTTGTCCGTCACCATCAACATCCGATTGCGTAGCGTTGGCAAGCCCGAGACAGTTGTCGCTGTTGTCGCCCGCGCCATCATTATCGCTATCAGTCCTCTCGGAGGAGTCATTGGGGAATGCATCCCCATTATCGCCAACGCCATCGCCGTCAGTGTCGACTTGTTCTGTCTCATCTAACGGAAAGGCAACGGAATCGAAATATTTGATTTCGGTTTCGTCGTCGTAGGTTGAATAAACTTGGAGGTTTTCAACGATGGTGTTGCTTCCCACACCATTAAAAGAGATTCCGTTCAGGTCATCGCCGTTCGCCACCTGCGCGCCCGTGTGCTTGACAACCACATACTCCATACGACCCGAGCTGTCCGCGTCGTTGTCTCCACCGTAGTGAGATGTATCTAAGCCTGCGGCGCCCTCTGCTGCAATGTGACAGTCAGAAGTTGAATAACCTGCCTGGCCCCTTGTGCCGGTATACGCGCACTTGTTTGACGTGCCAAAGCCATTAATGACCATCCCGCCCCACTGCTGAACATCCTCGGGGCCAACCGTGCCGTTGACATCCGAGACAGACGTAAATGTAATCGGTGCCGAAAGCGATCCCACCGCGAACAGAGTTGAACCCCTGTTGATGATCATAAAGTCGGAGCTGGTAGCAAAGGCAACCGTCGCGCCCGCCTCTACCGTCAGGGTAGGTCCGTCACCACCTTCTGTAATCCCATTCGCGGCCAAATCCGCGTCGTTATCGTAGTTTCTGCCCACAAAAACGCTGCCGGAGAAAAGATGCGCCCCGCCATTGGAAAGGGCAGGAATTGTCATGTCGACGGTCAATGGATTTACCGCATCAAGAAAAGAGGCACCGTAAGTGCAATTCGCACCATCTGCCACACCCTGGATAATTTGACCCCCGGAAACATAAGAAGCACAAGGGTTTGCAACAGCGCCCACCGGCGCTTGCTCGCTGTTAACAACTTGGTTTTTTGCTGGTAGTTCTACAATAAATGTAAGTAGATTGTTGCGATCAATGTCGTTCCATTCACCTGCCAGACCAAAAGCCGAGGAGTCTAAACTTCCAGCGGGCCAATTTTCCAAACCCATTGCCAGACCGTCCTGATTCAAATAGTTGTCGGGTTCGGCTCTGCCCCAGTTGGTGTATGCAAAAGGTTCACCGTTTCCCCAACTCCAGCGCCCTTCTATGTTGGCATCATTTCCGCCCAGCCATATATAGGTAGCCCCTCCTCCGTCGCTAGCAGTTCCTAAAAGTGTTGCATACCTCCGCACCATCGAATAAACAAAGTCGTTCTCGGCTTTAGAATTTATTACTACAAGGTGACCCTGAAGGCTCCTCTCGGCAAACGTTTGAGCTCCTAATTGAGTAGTCCGATCTTCTACTAACAGGTATTCCTTTCCTCCGAATTCTGACACGAAAATCCGCAACGTCGACGCTTTAGCGTTGAGTATCAGAAACAAACAAATAGTGGTAAAAATCACTCTCTTCGTTATCCCCGACCTCAAGAAAGTGGTTATACTCAGAAGTTTCCTCAAACGTTATTCCCCGTTAAGTTGACGCTATCCAATTAATCCACAAACCTTATCTCAATACATTGGGGTGTTTCATCTTTTTCTGCCGTTAAGGCCAATATAGAAGGATCGCACAAAATGCCACCAGCACGAGAACAGCTGCAACGAAAATTGTTAACCCGCTCGCAGAAGAGTTCTTCTCTATCGGCGCATTCTTCCTAACAAAGGCTTCTTTTCTTTCTGATTCCAAGATGACCGAAGCAGTGTCGTCGACATCAGAAGGAAGCTCTTCTCTCTCCTCTTCTAGAGACTCTCTCATCTAGTCAAATACCCAGTCTGCGAACCAAAGCTTCTTGTTGCTGCGCAGGCCTCTGCTCTCGGGACACTCACAGAGACCCTATCACCTGCGACCCGATAAAAGCACTGCTTAAACCGCCCTGAGCTGTTGGACACTGGTTCATCTAGTATTGGTCGAGATATCAAAAAACCAAGTTAAGACTGCGTTATCAAAAATTCAGTAATTATTTTTGCGGAACGCTCACCACTTCCCTTCATTGCAAAGGCATGGTGCGGACCCTCTATAGATTTACAGGTAAGGTTTGGATAACACTCTAACAAAGGCTCATGTGCTTTTATCCACCAACTCTCCTTCCAGCTATCAAATTTCAGGATTAAACAGGGTGCGATGATTTTCCGAACCAGAGCCTCTACGTCTTCGCGGGGACAGATTTGGCCAGCACCGCCTGGCCAATTATCTTTCATCAAAACAGGGTCTTGGGTCGGAATATAATAATCTTCATCAACCATTTTATAGGCCCGTTTCGAAATGTTGTACGCTGCCTGCTCATCCAACCTAAAAAACCTAGGCGCGTTTTCTACCCTATGCCGGGCAGCATCCTCCACGGACTTATAGGCCGGTGGATCTCGCTTTTTTTTTGCAGTAGCCCTATCTAAAAACTTTCTAAGTTTAGTTGCATAATCGGGGTACGGTAGATTGGTAAAAGGATCAGTCCCCAATTCGCTAAATTTAGCCGGCCCTGGGTTATCTAACTGAACGATTTTTTCAAAGAGATTGGGATATGTGCCTGTTAAAAAAGGCGCGGCTTCTGCGCTAAAACTGTGCGAGATCAAGAAAATCCTCTCCCCGCTATCGAATAAATCAAGGCCCACGATAAATCTCAATAAGGACTCAGCTATGTGGTAAAGGCTATACCTTCCGCTATGGCTAGAAAAGCCATGCCCCGGGAGATCAATGGCTAAAACGCGGAACCCGTTTTTAGCCAGTATTGGCCCCAAAATGTCAAAGGCCCCTGCCGTATCGCCAAGGCCGTGGCAACAGATTACTGAGCCTAAATGATTTCCAGACGGAAGCCACTCTTTGTAAGCGATACTGTTTCCATAAGGCTCTATGTCTATAGTCTTGTTCAATTTATTCCTGTCTTACCTGGCTTCTTTATCGAACTTACCGTGCGAATCGTTCTATCTCAAGACGATAAGAGCTTTTTTTTATTTCCCCCGTTTTTCAATCTGGGACTCCTAGCTATCTAGTATTAGGGATCTTGACGAACGATTAGTTGCCGACTGATTTATATCTTACTTTCAAAATACCAGTAAAAGAGTAATTAATAACTCTCAGACCGAAATTGGCGGCTAAAAGGCCGCCAAGAATCTTTCTCTAAGTTCCAGTTTCCGCGAATGTCAAAACATCAACAAAGTAGACGTTAGGCGAATTACACTCAGCAATAGTCTCGGAGTATTTTTGAGCTGACTCCCAGCCGCCCTGATTGGCATACCAATCGCCTACTTGTCCAAAGACATCCATATCTCGAAAAACTATCACCCTTCCAAAACCATCTGGATCACGAGAGGCTCTTGCACCTAAATTTGGATCCAGAAGCGCGGTATGAATAGCTACGCCCGCTTCCTCCGCTGATTTTGCGCTCGCCTGAGCCGAGGCAAAAACGTCCTGAGGAGTTACCCCTTCATGAGGAGAACAGTTTTGAACTGAATAAACGGTATTAAAGTCATTAGGACCAGCAAGATCTGGATGGGTGTAGATGGGATAATAGGAACCCATCATTCTCTCGCAATTAAGGGCTTTGCCCATAGCTTCTTGCGCCTTCCCTCCGGTTTCATTGAACCTCTTGATCATTTCACCTATGCCAGTGAACGGGACAAAGCTCTGAATCATCACATCTCCAAACTGGGAACCTGCAGTCCTTATAAAGGGAGTCATAACGGCTACCGTGCCAGGATGATGCTCTGAGGCCCATGTCTCAAGCGCCGATAAGGCTTTTTGTAAATCCTGATTTGTTTTGCCATCCTTTAGGCTACAAAAAGTAAGCATATTTGCGACTGCATTGGGTCCAGCTTGCGCCGATTCCGAGTGATCGTCTGCTGACAAATTGCTGCAGAATGCGAACAAAAGGGCGAGGAAAGGATATTTTAGATAAAAAAAACGCATAAGTTCTCCTACGAAATGAATGATTCCAAACCGTATCACTTTCGGACCGTTTTGCCCAAGAAAATATACGCACTGCTTACATTGAAAATTTTCAGTACTTTCTTTGAAAAGAACGGGACCACATTTACTACTCTCATGAAGAGAAGTTAAAGAAAGTCTCGTTGTTCTCGTTCACTAACTGAAATCACCTTCCTTTTTTTAATTCGCTATAAACCGCTGACCTAAATTGCTTTTGGATTTCAAACGTAAAGGGAGTTGTTCGAGTCATAAAGAGACCGAAAATGCCATTGGTCTGGTCTATCCAAAAATGGGTATTGTGGTACCCCGACCATCCAAAAATTCCTTTTGGAGAACCAGTGCCGTCAAGCATCGGCTCTTGCAGAGTGAAAAAAGAAAACGCGTACGCCATTCCATCATCATAGCCGCGACTTATTTCTGTACCACTAACGGCTTTTGTCATTAACGAAAAAGTTTTTGGAGAGATGATTCTTTTTCCTTGGTACTCCCCCCCCCGCGAGCAACATCTCACAGAATTTTCTGTAATCAGAGAAGGTTCCTACCAAGCCCTCGCCACCGAATTGCGCCTTCGTCTCCAATGCATAGGTCAGCTCGTCGAAATTAGTTGTCATTTGTGTCTTGCCCTGATCGGCCCTGATACCCGGATCATTAAGAGTTTTTTGAGCTTTTCGATAAAGCGGCTGAAACCTTTTCCTATCTTCCTGTGTTAAAAAGAATTTAGTATCTACCATGTCTAAGGGACCAAAGATCTCCTTGTCTAGAAATTTGTAGAACTCAGATCCGGACATTACCTCGATTAGGCGGCCTAAAATAGCTTGGTTAATGCCGTATAAATACTTTGAACCGGGTTCAAACTCTAGAGGATGCGAGGCTGCATGCCGCACAAACTCGTCAAGGTTTTCATAGGCGTCCGTGTGATCTGGACCTCCCACGTCATTTTGGTAGTATTGAAATCCACTTCGGTGTGTCAACAGATGTTCTACCAGAAGTTTCCGCTTACATGGAAAAGCCTCGCCCTCATCTTCTTCAATCTCAGATTTGCACATAATGTTTGAAAAATAGGGAATATATTTCTCTACAGGATCACTTAAACGGTAGCTTTCCTTGTCTAACAGAATCATCATTGCCACTATGGTGATGGGCTTAGACATAGACCAAATAGGGAAAATCGTGTTTTCGTTAACCACCTTGTCTCCGTCTATGGTTGAGGAGACAGAATTGAGAGCTAAAACCGTGCTCCCTTGAAAGACACCAGCGATATTTGACCCAGTAACTTTTGATCTTACCAGCGCCTCTTGGTAAGCCTTAACCTTCGCTCGCAGGGCGTCCTCAGCATGAAGGCTCGCTGAGAATGAAAAAATCAGAGGGAGACACGCAGCGAATAATCGTAATAATGGGAACATCATCAACTCCAAAAACTCTTCCGAAACAAAGTATTTTAAAACTCTTGTTGAATCAAGTGCCTCGCATTAATCAGGCAAATTTAAGCTGGAAAACAGGCTAACTACCCCGTCCAGCCATCTCTTTGAACTCTGGTTTGAATATGGCGGCGAATACATGAAAGCCTCGAGGCTCAAAGGCGACGGAGAGGCTGAAATCCAGCGAATGCGCGAAGATTTAAAGCTCGAAGAGATGGAGTTTATGCTGGCCTAATCGGATCATTTGATGGAAGGAAGAGAATCCTTCAAAAGGCAGAAGGGTTAGACTAATGTTGGTCTGGTCAGTCAAATATTACGATTAGAGGAGTCAGAGTGGCACTCAGGAACTTGGGCTTGGTGTTCGCGTCGTTTTTCATGATAAGTTGTGAAAATAATGTCAAATTAGAACAAACACCGCCTGCAACTGCTGCACCTCAGCAAGAATTTGACCTAATCAGGGAAAAGGTAGACCCGGCGCAAAGACAGGCGATATATGAAAAGGCCAAAGACCTGCGAGCAAAAAAGAGACAACTGGATAAAGAAATAGACGCATTTAACCTCCAGCTTACAGAAGTGAGGAGCGGGACGGCAGACCCTACATTCATAGAGGGCATATCGGAAAACCTCAGAAAATTGAGAGAAAAAAAGGAACTGCTGGAACGAGGGGTAAAAGAACTTGATCAGCAACTTGACCAAATAAGCGAAGCCGCGGTAGAAGTGGCGACATTAAACGAGGAATAATTGATGTCCCTTAAACTTTTTCGTTCCATTCTTTTGCTCTTAGGATTGTTGTCCACAAATCTTGGTCTTGCGGAAGCCCCGGATCCGGTGTCCGCAATAGAAAAATTCTTTTTGCATTTTAATGAGATGGATAAAGACAAACTCAATGAAGTCTCAGACTCACCTTTCGTCTTTAGCATCGGGGGCAACACAACCACGGCAGATCGCTACGGGGATCTGATTAATTTTGAGGGACTTAAAAAATCGGGGTGGGCTTATTCTAAATTATCTGAAACAAGGCTTATTTATCAAGACGAGACAACAGCGATGATTGACTTCAGTTTCACGCGCCACGACACTAATGATGAGGTCATTTCTTCCACAAAGGCTATCTATGTGTTAGTGAAAAAGCAAAATACTTGGAAACTTAAAGCAGGATTCATTCCTGATACTTTAACGCTTGGGCATTGATCGTGATGTATGATGGGAAAAAGTAGACGCAGCGCTCATTAAAGCGCTGTAGAAAAAGGCAAAAAACTTACGAGGGCAAAAGGAAATTCCAGATAACGAAATAGACGCATTCAATCGCCAGCTTGCGAACCCGAGGAACGGGACGGACGAACTTCCATTCACAATTTTTAAGGAGAGACTATGATTTCAAAACCTGCATTAAACTTAAAAAAAGTCCTTTTACCCCTTTTTCTTTTTTTTATTACTTCTTGCTCTGTTGAAGATAATTCATCTAACAGGGTCTCATGGGATTTATCCGATGGAGTGAAATATCCCGAAGGCGAAAAACTTTCTAGAGCAGAAGACGGGGTAATGCTTGCGGATGGAACTTTAATAGTTGCCGATCAAAGATATGGTCTCGCCAAAATTGATCTCTCTGGAGAAGTTACTCCTTTCGGAAATTTTGAAGCTTTGGATTATGAGCATAATCCGCCTAAAGTTGAGTCTGCACCCAATGGAGTTCATCTCACACCAGACAAGCAATATGTTGTTACAGCTGATGTTTTTAATGGAAAGATTTATAAAACATCAATTCAAAATAATTCCAGCGAGATAATTTATGCTCATACATATGGAGCAAATACTGCAAGAGAAGATTCAACAGGTTCTCTTTGGTTTACTCAGTCAACTGAAAATCAGAATGAAGAGAGATTATTTGGAGCACTAGACAAAGCCGTTCCCGATGGGGCGTTATATAGACTTCCTATGTCTGAAGATGGCAGCCTCTCCGAGCCTGAAGTAGTAATTGAAAACTTATATTTTGCTAATGGATTTTATATAGATGAGGACAGGAAAAAACTCTACCTCTCTGAGTGCATGAAAAATAGAGTGTTGGCTTTTGATTTGGACGTATCTACTGGATCTGTTTCAAACCAAACTACCTTAGCAATCGTGCCCACTCCAGATAACATGGAACTCAATAGTGAAGGTCAGTTATGGGTTGCATCTCCTTTATCAAACCAAATCTATTCAATTAACCCAGAAAACGGTGAATCCTACGTAGTGTTTGATGCGCAAACACAAATCGGTCTTGAGAATATGGAAGAGGGTATTAGACGTATGGAAATGGGAGCAGGTATTTCAGACTTACTTTCACCCGAATTGACCGGAGAGATGCCGGGCTTACTTACTGGACTGATAATTGGAGATGGATCCCAAGCATTTTACGTTGCCAATTTAGGAAATGCCTTAATAAAAGTCTCAAAAGAATAATTGCATTCTTAAAAGGCAAGACAGGGAGTAGAATAATCAGTGCTTGCAAGTTTGATGACCAGCTCACTTAACAAGGTTCTTAGGGGGTAATTGTGGGGGTAAACACGGAAGCGCTAATAAGGATTACTAAGGTTTTACAACAAGTTACACGCGGAAAAAGTATCCAAACGCCTCCGCCACCTTTGTTTATAAGCAACTGTTTTATATATAAATAAATTTAGATAGATTAACTTATATACGTATTTATATACGATTTGCATCCGTGGAGCTTGACGTTTTTCGGCCTTTCCCGAACTATATTGCAGACTCCTAGTGCCCACTCTCATAACAAGAGAAGTTAAAGAAAGTCTGGTTGTTGATGAGGTTAAGGTTGAGTAACCGAAGGTTTTCGTCAGTCGTGTCGATCTTAATATGGATGTTCTTTAGCAAACCGTCAAGTTTAGTAGGTATTGCCCCCCTCTACATTTTCATCGCCAACTATATCTAAATACCCGGGGGAATCCATTGATTCATCTCGGCATTTTTGGAAATTGTTACCGGCTATTGCCCATTGATCTCCTGTCATTTTCGCGATCGCACCGTAGTTACAAATGAAACGATTTGCAGACACCACCCCTTTATCAAGATAATCTACTCTGATAATGGGATCAGGATCATAGGGCTCTCCAGTCTGTTCATTGATTAGCCAATCCTGCCTATCAAAAGTATTGCCTACAATAGTCAGGGCTACAGAATACTCGTCGGTTAATACTGGTTTTCTCCCTTTGCCGATATCCAGAATATTTGCTACCTGCTTACCCCTCAAGGAAGGAAACAGCCGCTCTTGTCTAAAGGTATTTCGTGCAATGTGCAAACTACTGGAGTCCACACCAAAATCACCAAACCCTACTCGAATTGCAACATTGTTTTCATCTACCGTAGTCACTTTATTACCCGTGAAAGAAAACGTTATGTTCAACGGGTTATCGTAAGACTGTCTTTCCCCGGACAACCAGAGCGCCGTGCCTCCCCAAAATATGTTATTGGAGAAATCGATTTTCGCCCCTCCGCCAAAACCGAAGATAAAATTCCCTACATCGGCTCCTCGGAATTCGGAGCGATTGACTGATAGGCTTCCGAGCAACGGTTTATCTCGACAATACCAATAGGGTCCAGCATAAATGTAGAACGTGTTGTCAGGCTTATAAGAAGAACCATCCGTTGGGATCCACTCCATTCGCACCCTGTCAAACCTAGTTCGTGTGACACGCTTATTACAGTCGTACTCAACTGGATGAATCCAGAAAAAGGCACCATTAGTGCTAGGGGCTGCAGTTAACGACATCAGCGCGACCTCAACGTTGCTGGATCTGAGATAAATCCGGTAGGCATTTGTGTTGATTACGGTTCTCTCCATGCCAGCACCAGAGAACTTTCCTGTAAACTCATTTACTATCACTTCACCACCGAATTCGAAGTCTCCAGCCGAGAGAGTGACTAACGGATAGCCATTGCTTGCAGCCTCGTCAAAAGCGCACTGAAGGTTCCCGCTATCATCAGAAGACGGAGTAAGAGTTACTTCACCATTTTGCAACTGAACATAATTTGAATCGCATGATAATCCCTCTGCCATTATGTCGGTTAGAAATAAAGATAAAGAAATTATCTTCACTAAAAAATATTTCATTTTCAAATCCGTTGAGAAGGTTGACAACTATATTCATTCGGAAAGCGCCTCGCAAGAGTCCTTACACGGTTTTCTACTGGAACCACCTTCACTGCCCACCCTCATAACAAGAGAAGTTAAAGACGGTGAGAGCTGGCCTTTTAGAGCGCAGCTGAAATTATTTGGTTTTCTAAATGATCGTTTCGACCTTCTGGCAATATGCGCTGGAGAGATCGTTGCGTGACGCCCTGCTGAGGGGGCCGGTGCGGAAATGCTCTACTTAAAATCTCGTAGATCCATGCCAGATAGATTAAGTTACCTTTATGAGCCTTCACATCTGCCTATGAACCCAATTCGCAATGGTTCGTGTCAACACTTTCTTTCCTGTGGGAGATGCCAGCGTCACGCGACTCGTTGATCCGGAAAGGATTCTTTCTCTCGCTCGAGCATGGCCTTCATCTCCAACCAGTTTATGAGAAACAGCTGACCCGTTTCATCTTCCACCAGTGCGGTACAGTGTTCTACCCAGTCACCCGTGTTGAGATACTGCACTTCGCCATGGTCATCTTTGTTTGGATGATGAATGTGCCCACAGACAATACCGTCAAAGCCGCGCTCCAGGCTTAATCTGGCCGCCGCACTCTCAAAACGCTCGATATATTTAACGGCCACTTTGAACTTGTATTTGATGAACGCCGCAAACGACCAGTAGGAGCTTCCAAATAACCTGCGTACATAGAGGTAGTACCGACTCATTACCATTATCATGGAGTACAGCTTGTCACCCAAATGCACCAGCCAATCCATACTCCTGACAACTTCATCAAGGCAATCACCGTGAATTACCAGAAGACGTTGCCCTTGTGCGGTTACATGGACATCTTCGTCTTTCAGTTCGACACCATTGAAGTGGTTGCCAACATAGTTCCTGAGGGCAGCATCATGATTTCCTGGGATATAAACGACACGCGTGCCTCTCTTGGCCTTCCGAAAGACGAGATTGATCAGCTCACTGTTCTCCTTCGGCCAGTAAACAGCTTTGGTGAGCTTCTGCATGTCTATGATGTCACCCACAAGATAGAGGGACTCGCATTCGGTACTCTCGAGGAAGTCGAGTAACAGGTTGCTCTGGCAGTCCAAGGTTCCAAGGTGTACATCAGAAATAAAAATACTACGGTACTTTACAGGTTCAAGCATCAACGTATCCAAAGTCGAGAGAATTGCACTATTTGCATTCACAAAGTATGAAGGCTTGATGAAGCGGGGTTAAATTTCGTTTTAAAAAATCCAAACCTGACCCCATCGGTTGAAGTATCCCACTATTACTGTCGCCCAAACGCTGCCGGCGATCAACAAGGCCATCATTGTCGCTGCGGAACCATAGTCTTTGGCAAGCTCTGACTTTGGGTGGTGTTCCATGCCGATGCGATCAACTGCTGCCTCGATTGCTGAATTCAGTAGCTCGACAACCAGAACGAATACCGAAACTGCCATTAGTAAAACGAATTCCTTCGGGGACGGTGAAATTATCAGCCCAACTGGAATCATACAAACCAGCAGGGCAAGCTCCTGGCGAAAAGCGGACTCATACATAAACGCACTTTTCAGACCCTGCATCGAAAATCGCGTGGCATTGATCAGGTGACGAATTCCGGTATTGCTACTTTTATCAAAATAACTTTTTTTTGCCATCGTCTATCCAAAGTTGGGAAATCGGCGCGAAAACCCAGGCAGCGAAAAAATGGTGGAGCCGCCTTCTTTGGGAAAAGAAGACTAACGCGCCTTTGTCAAGCGTTGTAAAATATTAGGTAAAGAATTGGAGAATCCTCACGCTTTCACAAACAATTCGTCTACCTGGTCCTTGGGTGTCTGGAATGAGTTCTGGAGAAAACTGGCGAATCCTCCCTTCAACATCTGAGATTGGGGTGGTGAGAATCACAAAAGTTGAACAAATGTGGTGAAGAAACCAACCGAAACCACGCAGGATATTAATACTGATATGAAGGTGGTGTGAAGAATTTTAGTTTTAGAACGCATGACGCCCCCTTGTTTAAAAGCGCGCAGTGTATGTAAGTGGTATTAAAGAACGATAAACTCGCTTAGTGTTTCGTTAAAGATTCTATGAAGTTCTCCTAATAGGCGCGACCGAAAAAAATGGGAGCTAAAAAGACATACTTAAAAGGCCGGAAATGAAACCAAGAGAGCCAATTCACATTTATTTTTTCTTTATCTTTTATTTAACTTAACGTGTTGAACTCGATCTCGATACGCTTGGAGAAAAAAACATGAAACTTATCCCAATCATTATCGCCCTCATTTATGGCGTACTGTCAAGCCAGGCCCTTGCAGACGAGTGCGATGGTGTCCCGTCAATCCTGAGAATTTCGAATTATCTGCCCGGCGGTTCTGAACAAGGGCTTCGAGACGCATCACAAGCTCACGAGGACTGGTACCGCAAAAACGGGGTCGATGCTAACGACCAATTCGTCATCCCCATACTCGACGTTGATCCACAGACCGATGATATAACTAAAAACAAAGATAGGGTGGCTACACTCCATGTCAATTCGCCAGCTAGCATTGCCAGTCGCGAAAACCAAGACGATACAAGCTGGAAAGCCTTTTTGAAGATGTATGCTGCTAACACCGATGTTCAGGAAACAATTTTTTTGTGCCTACCTCAGGGGCTCTTGAGAGATCAGGATTAGTAGTGTGTTGAGCTAACATAAATTTTTAGGTTGGATCTAAAGACTGCTCAGATTCCTTTAGGATCTAAAAGGTCAACTATAAAGAAGGAGCGGACTAAAATTTTCCTATTTTTAACCGGCTCTTCATGAGCAATTCATATTCACACTGCATCTTAGGATCGTGACAAAGTTTTTCGGAAACGCTTGGGTTCAAGACGTAAACGCATCAGATGGGGTTTGCTAAAGCGATAAAGTTCGCGGTTAATGAATTACTCTGTCTCCTGCACCAAAGATTGTCTTCACCCACGAACAATTTTGAGGACACATAATGCGTATAAACTTTCAACAGATAGGATCAGTTGAGTGTTAGACTCTGAAACTGGAACTAGTACCATCGAGCGCACTATTGATCCTCTGTTTGACGCTTATCTGCGCGAACCACCAAGAATAACCTACACTGACCCCGATGACCCATGGTTGGTGAGACGACTTGTCTCTTCGCTAGAGCTACTTTTGGGCCGTAATAAGATTGAAAAAACTTATGCCCGGCTGAAAGAATCCCCTTTCACCATTGTAGACTTCTTCAGTAACGCACTTCGCGAAGCTGAGATCGACGTGGCCCTAGACAAAAACAAACTTGCGGAGATCCCAAGAAGCGGCCCGCTTTTATTCGTCGCCAACCACCCCTTTGGGGTTGTCGACGGCATGGTGCTTTGCGATATTGCTGCTATGGTTCGCGGTGACCTGCGCATTATGCTGAACTCTTTACTTTGCCAAGACCGGCAGCTCGCTCCCTATTTTCTGCCGATTGACTTTAGCCAAAATAAATCCGCAACCAAAACGAATATTCGCTCGAAACAGTTGGCATTAGAATACCTCGGGCAGGACATTCCGGTACTTATATTTCCCTCAGGGATGGTGTCAACTGCCGATAAATTCGGCTTTGGCAAAGTAAAGGATGCTCCCTGGACAACTTTCGCGGCGAAGATTATTCGAGATGCGGAAGCCACGGTGGTGCCTATTCATTTCCATGGCCAAAATAGTAGAGTTTTTCATATCGCCTCTCACATCGCTGAACCGCTGCGCATGGCTTTGCTTGTGAGCGAGGCTCTGAAAAA
>CACFLG010000033.1 GCA_902567095.1 uncultured OM182 clade bacterium | reverse complement strand
ACGGAGCATCAGATGATCCAGCGCTTGAGTCCAAGATGCTCAGCGCTCTCGCTTACTATATCGGAGAAAGGATCGCCGAAGGGCCAAGTATTTCGTTAGCTGCTGCCACAAGGCAGGCGAGTAAAGTAGAGACGATTTCTGGAGAGTCTGGGACGGTCCTTAAGTACCGTCTCGATTTCGATAGAACCTGGGCGACGATTGGTCGAGCTCTCGAAGATGCTGAGGTAGAAGTTGTAGATCTTGACCGTTCTGCAGGCGTTTACTATGTAAATTACTCATCCCTCGCAAACTCAAAAAGCGGTTTTCTGAAAAGAATATTCAATTCTGGAGATGAAAAAAAAGAAGGGAGGCCTTTTCTAGTAACAGTTAGCTCTCAGTCCGGTCAAATAATTGTCAATGCTGCGCCGTCTGGCGAGTCTTCACCTAGTCCAGAGGACTTAGTGCTAAGGGAGCGTTTGATCAAGATAATAAAAGAGTATTCAACATAAACTTATGCCGATTAGATTTGCTTCATTAGGGAGCGGAAGCAAAGGTAATTCTACGGTATTTGATGATGGCACTACACGTCTTTTAATCGATCTTGGGTTTTCCCTGAAAGAGGCTTTGGCGAGATTAGCCAAATTAAATCTTTCACCAGAAGAGCTTGACGGTATTTTAGTGACTCATGAGCATGCAGATCATGTGCACGGCGTTGGCGCCTTTGCTAGAAAATTTCAAACCCCCGTAATCTTAACGCACGGTTCCTATAACGAAAAACAGATAGGCGAGGTGCCAGTTTTAAAAAGATTTAATTGCGGAGAGAAATTCTCAGTAGGAACGGTGAAAGTGCAATCAGTGGCAGTTCCACACGACGCAAAAGAGCCATGCCAATATATACTAGGTTCGAGAGGCTTTTCTTTGGGGATCTTAACAGATTTAGGCCATGTTACTCCTCATATTGAAGTCTTATATCGAGATTGTCAGGCTCTGCTACTTGAATTTAATCACGATTTCAAAATGCTGAAGAGCGGTCCTTATTCATCTAAATTAAAAGCAAGAGTCGGCGGTGATTATGGCCATCTAAGCAATATTCAGGCGGCTAATTTGTTGCGACAACTTAATCTCGGCCGATTAAAAAATCTAGTAGTTTCTCATGTCTCAGAAAAAAACAACGATCTCGAATTAGCCGAATCAACTGCTTTACTAGAATTATCTGATTGGATCGGAGATATTATCGTTGCCAAACAGGATTTTGGTTTTGATTGGATAACCATTGAAATATGATTAAATATACAGTACTGTATATATCAACAGTTATCAGCCGAGATTCAGTAAAATGAAAATAAAACATATAAGCACCCTCAATATTTGGCTTGTATCCCGGGGGAACAAGCTTTTGTATCATGGTAAAAGGAATCCGTGGTCGGACAGCATAGTTCTCGAAAGCGCTCTCAAAGTAGAGGGTATCCTGCTATAGCGTGCTCGAGGCCTTAATCATAAGCGGACCTTGTGCTAAAATTTTCATTAATTTGAAGATCAAAATCTAATGATTAGTGGAAAAAGGAGGCAGGGTTGAACGCTGTGGTGGAAGATATCCTCGAGGTAAACCTTGAAAATTTTCAAGCTGAAGTTGTTGATAAATCTCAGCAGGTTCCAGTTCTCTTAGAATTTTATGCTGATCAAGCTGAACAATGTGCGAGCACTTCGGCTTTATTGAGGAAGCTTGTCAGCGAGTATCAGGGAAAGTTCGTTCTTAGGAGAGTAGAGGTACAGAAAAACTCTCAGTTAGTTCAGCAGATGCAAATTAGAGCTTTGCCTACGATTAAAATTGTTCATCAAGGGCAAGTAGCTGGTGGGATCGATGGTCCGGTTGACGAGAACCAAATGAAAGGAGCTTTGGATCAGTTAACCATGAGTCCTCTCGAAAGAGTCAGAGAAGAGATAGATAATCTGGTTTCTGAAGGTGACAGACCTAAGGCTATTGCGATGCTGCAAGAGGTTATAGCTGATGAGCCCAGCAATTTTGCCCTTCATGTTGAATTATGCGATTTATTAATTATTGAAGATCGAATTCCAGAGGCACGAGAAATCTTGGAAGGACTCCCTTCCGATTCAGAAGGAATAGCGAAACCAAAAAGTCGCCTTGAATTTATTGACATGGCGAAAGAATTAGACGATCTAGATTCTTTGCTCACCAAGTTAGAATCAAGTAAAGATGATAATTACCAGTTAAAATTAGACGCGGCAATCAAGTTAGTTACCTCAGATAGAGTAGAAGAGGCCCTAAAGATATTGCTCTCTATCGTTCAGGCAGATCGGATGTGGGAGGAGGAAAAAGCTCGTAAAACGATGATCAAAATCTTTGATTTACTTGGAAAGGGAAATGAATTAGCGACGCGATATCGTAGAAAGATGTTTGCCCTGCTTCATTGATGCTTTGCAATGATTTTTAGGTATTAGGCTCTGGGGTTATCTGCTTCAGAAATAGGAAAAAACTAAGGCATCCGTTGATAGACTCTCTTCCTTTGTCTGCTACTATGATACTGGTGTTATCTAACGTTTAAGTGAATTTATGGTTTTAGACCTTGAAATCCTTTATCCAGTTTTCGTTTTCCTCGCTTTTTGTTTTTCATTCTTCGTTGCTTTCTTGCTCAAGAGAAGACTGGCAAAAGCAGAAAAAAAGTATCGCGATCTCGAGGAGTCACTTTCTGGCATAAAGACAGAGAACTCTGCGCTTCGGGAGCGCACGGGTAATCAGGAAAGGCGCATATCTAATTTAGAAGGCGAGCTTCGGCAAGAGCGAGAAGCTTTAGTCGCTGAGAGAAAGAGAACCGAAGCTGCGCATATAGAACTCTCGAAGATGAACACGATGTTTTCCGAGCAGAAGAAACAATCGGACGAAAAACTCGCTCTATTGAAAGACGCTAAAGAGTCAATGCGGGAGGGATTTAACAATCTCGCAAATGATATTTTCGAGAAAAAACAAAAGGAATTCCGAAGCAGGAGCAGTGAGCAGCTAAAAAGCGTCCTTGATCCATTGAAGGAACGCATTAAATCATTTGAGCAGAAAGTATCAGATGAGGCGAAAGAAAGATTCTCTCTGATCAAAGAAGTAAGAAACCTCCAAGAACTTAACTCCAAAATCGCCAAAGACGCAGTGAATTTAACAAATGCTTTAAAGGGTGAAAGTAAGACTCAAGGTGTTTGGGGAGAGCTGGTTCTTGAAAGAATACTAGAAAAATCGGGTTTAGAAAAAGGCCGAGAATACGAAATTCAGGTTTCCTATCAAAACGAACATGGTAAGCGCTTTCAGCCCGACGCCGTAGTGAAGTTGCCTGAGGGAAAAGATATTATCATTGATTCAAAGGTTTCTTTGACCCATTACGAGCGGTTCTGCTCCGCTGGAGACGACGAGGAGCGATCTGAGTATTTAAAGCAGCATGTGCTCTCTGTTAGGCGTCACATAAGAGAATTAAGTGACAAGGAATATCATTTGCTTGGCGGATTAAGAACCGTTGACTTTGTCCTAATGTTCGTTCCAGTAGAGGCAGCTTTCTCGTCAGCCGCTGGTGCTGAGCCTGAACTGTATTCAGAAGCTTTTGATAAAAATATTGGAATTGTCACGCCTTCAACTCTGCTCGCTACTTTGCGAATGGTACAAAATATATGGCGTTTCGAGAAGCAGAATAAAAATGCGATGGATATAAGCAATAAAGCAGGCGCATTGTATGACAAATTCGTAAACTTTGTAGGGGATTTGGAGCTAGTCGGTAGTCGGTTAGAGTCAACTCGAACTGCTTATGAAAGCGCCCACGGCAAACTTGTATCTGGCCGCGGCAACTTGATTAAGCGTGCTGAAGAAATGAAGACTTTGGGCGCGAAAACAAATAAGTCGCTGCCCGATAATTTGCTTGAGATTCCTCAGATTGAAACAAAAGATTCGAGCACCATGGGTGAGAGTTAATTAATAGCGCGTTCGAGAAATAGAGAGCTTAGACTTACTGTGCTTGTTCTAAAATCTTTTATGGTATGTTTATGGAGAAGGAGTGTTAGATGAAAAAAGAGGTTATGGAGAGTTATTGGAGGTCCAACGTGAGGCTCGTCCTAGTCCTTTTATTCGTTTGGTTTTCGGTCTCATTTTTAGCAGGCATTGTCTTCTTAGATTTTTTGAATCAGTTTCGATTCTTTGGTTATAAGTTAGGTTTCTGGTTCTCCACCCAAGGCTCTATTTATACGTTTGTTGCTCTAATTTTTTTCTACGCTTGGTGCATGAATAAGATTGATGAGGGACATGGAGTCGAGGAAGAATAGATGACCGCTCAGGAACTAACCTATCTTTTTGTCGGATTGACCTTCGTGCTGTATATCGGGATTGCGATTGCGAGTAGGTCCTCGTCAACTGGTGAGTTTTATGTGGCTGGAGGGCATGTAAATCCGATAGCAAATGGAGCTGCGACTGCTGCTGATTGGATGTCGGCTGCTTCCTTTCTATCGATGGCAGGTATTATTGCGTTCGAGGGTGCCGATGGGGCCCGATATCTGATGGGATGGACCGGGGGTTATGTTCTTCTAGCGCTTCTTTTCGCTCCGTACCTGAGAAAATTTGGAAAATATACGGTCCCAGATTTTGTGGGAGATCGTTACTATTCTCAGACAGCTCGGATGGTTGCTGTTGTCTGCGTAATATTTATTTCATTCACCTATGTAGCAGGACAGATGCGAGGGGTTGGTATCGTTTTCAGCAGATTTCTGGAAGTTGACATCAATACTGGTGTCATAATTGGAATGGCTATCGTTTTCTTTTACTCTGTCCTTGGAGGGATGAAAGGGATTACCTATACTCAAGTCGCTCAATATTGCGTACTGATTTTCGCGTATCTTGTTCCCGCTATTTATATCTCGATTATTATGACTGGGAACCCACTCCCCATGCTTGGGTTAGGTTCAACGATAGCGGGAGATTCGAGTATATTTCTTCTAGATAAACTTGATGGTTTGACCGATGAACTTGGCATGAGGATATTTACCGAATCTAATAAATCTATGATCGATATGTTTTTTATTACGGCGGCGCTTATGGCTGGGACAGCCGGATTACCGCACGTGATTGTGCGCTTCTTTACTGTTCCCCGAGTTCGAGACGCAAGAATCTCTGCGGCGTATGCCCTAGTTTTTATTGCGCTTTTGTACACCACGGCTCCTGCTGTCGCTGCGTTCGCTCGAATAAACATTATTGAAAACATTGATAGCGTATCTTACTCCGAGTTGCCTCAGTGGTTTAAGCGTTGGGAAGAAGCGGGCTTGCTTGCATGGCTGGATAAGAATGGAGATGGAGATGTTCAGTACAGAGGTGGCGCCGCACTCTCTCCATCCAAACCAATTTATTCGGATGAACGAGGTGTCAACGGAGAGAGAGAGCTCGTTAATGAAGCGACCTCCGGACCTAATGAACTATATATCGATCGTGACATCATTGTTTTGGCGCACCCGGAAATAGCCAAACTTCCGGATTGGGTTGTTGCTTTGGTAGCCGCTGGTGGATTGGCGGCAGCTCTTTCAACAGCCGCAGGGCTTTTGCTCGTGATTTCTACGGCAATTTCTCACGATCTATTAAAGAAGACCCTTATGCCAAAAATATCAGAAAGGCAGGAGCTTCTCTATGCTCGTTTTGCCGCAGCGGTAGCCGTTCTTGTAGCTGGTTTGTTTGGAATAAATCCCCCTGGCTTCGTAGCTGAAGTTGTTGCGTTCGCCTTTGGGCTAGCCGCCGCTACCTTTTTTCCCGTGATTTTTTTAGGAATTTTCTACAAAAAAATGAACAAGGAAGCTGCGATTTCGGCGATGCTCACTGGGTTGATCTTCACATCTAGTTACATCGTTTACTTTAAGTTTATTGATCCGAGTGCTAATACAAGTGCGAACTGGTGGTTTGGAATCTCTCCAGAGGGGATAGGGACGCTTGGGATGATATTTAGTTTTTTCGTGGCTTTATTGGTCAGTCGGTTTACGAGTCCTCCTCCTCTAGAAATCCAAGACCTAGTAGACGACATTAGAGTTCCGGTTAATAGTTTTGAAAAGGTCAACGAAACTTGATTACTTTTATATAGAAGGTGTCCTCTTGTGAATGGAGAGCTCTTAATAAGAAAATACGAAAAAGAAGGCGTGTCCAAGATCAAAATTGCGTTTACCGATATAGATGGTGTGCAACGCGGGAAATACCTCAGCATAAAAAAATTCCGGGAGGTCGCAACCGGCAACTCGGGTTTCTGCGATTGCGTTTTTGGTTGGGACGTAGAGGATCAACTTTACGATAATACATCTTTTACCGGCTGGCACACCGCCTTCCCGGATGCAACTTATCGCATTGATTTGCAGAGTGAGAGACGCCTCAAACATGAGGGCAATATCCCGTTTTTTATTGCAGAGTTCATTGATGAATCTGCTGAGCACCCTATCTGTCCCAGATCTCGTTTGAAAAATGTCATCAGACGATCAGAAGAAGCTGGTTTTTCCTTAAAATGTGGTTTTGAGTACGAGTTTTTTATTTTTAAAGAGACCTCACAATCAATAAGAGAAAAGCAATACATTAACTTAGAGCCACTATCGCCGGGTAACTTTGGATATTCTCTCTTAAGAACGATGACTTTCTCTGACCTTTTTGATGAGTTTATGGACTACTGCCGAGACCATAACTTTGAGCTTGAGGGTCTCCATTGCGAGACAGGTCCAGGGGTTTGGGAGGCTGCTATTTCTGCTGATACTGTTTTAGAGGCCGCAGATAAAGCAGCGCTATTTAAAACTTTCACCAAAGCATTTTTCCAACGAAAAAACATGACAGCTACCTTCATGGCGAAGTGGTCTATGGATTATCCTGGGCAGAGTGGGCATCTGCATCAGAGTCTTCTCTCTCTTGAGTCGGGACAAAGCCTGTTCTTTGATGAAAAAGCTGAACAAAATATTAGCCCACTAATGCTTAATTATTTAGGGGGGCTTTTAAATTATATGAGGGAATATTTGCCAATGACCTCTCCCACAATAAATAGCTACACGCGACTCGTGAAAGGTGCGTGGGCGCCGACGGTTAGTGCATGGGGTATTGAAAATAGAACAACCTCACTTAGAGTGTTGGGTTCATCTGAAAAAAGTAAACGAATTGAATTCAGACTTGGCTCTGCTGATGCTAATCCGTACTTGGTAGCCGCGGCTAATCTCGCGGCGGGATTAGAGGGTATTGAGTTAGGACTGCTCCCTGGAGAACCTTTAAGAGGGAACGCTTATGACCACGAAGAGAATCTTCCGGGTTCTCATCAACTAAGCAGTAATCTTCGAGATGCAGTTTCCATATTTCGTTGCTCAGATTTCGCTAGGAAATACTTTGGTGACAAATTTGTTGATCACTTCTCTGCATCCCGAGAGTGGGAAGTCCGAGAGTATGAAAAGCATGTTAATGATTGGCAGCTAAAACGATACTTTGAGATTATTTAGTAGATAGCATGAAGATCGGGATATTGAAGGTTGACTCTGTTTTACCAGAATTTCGAAACCGTCACGGTGATTATCCTCAGATGCTGGTTCAAATTCTTCAATTCAATTCAATGCAACATAAGAAAAAGTTGCAATTTAAAACATTTGATGTTGAAAAAGGGGATTACCCTAAGCATATAGATGATTTTGATGGCTACATTATTCCCGGTAGTCGAAAGAGTGTATATGACAGAGACCATTGGATCGAGGTCTTGAAGAAATTTGTAATTACACTTGATGCTAAAAAAAAGAAGCTAGTCGGGGTGTGTTTTGGTCACCAGCTTATAGCTGAAGTTCTCGGTGGAAAGACGGAGCGTTGTGATCGTGGCTGGGGCGTTGGTGTTCACAAAACCCAAATCCATAACCCTCCCTGGTTTACTCAGAATCATCAAAAAACCTGTTCTCTTGCCGTTTCACACAGAGACCAGGTTTCCATATTACCAAATAGAGCGGAGCTCATTGCTTCTAATAAATTTTGCCCTCACAGTATGTTCGCGATAGAGAAACACATATTTTCAATGCAGGGTCATCCAGAGTTCACCTCGCAATACGCGATGGATTTACTTAAAGCGCGGCGAGAGATACTAGGTGAGTCCACCTATAGTAACGCTCTCGAATCATTCTCTATTTCGACAGATAGAAATGCTGTGGCAGCTTGGATTGTCGAGTTTTTTTTTCTTAAGGTTTAAATGATTTGCTGTTTATATTTGTTCTGTTTCTAAGAAGCCGTTTTTTCCTACCATAGCCACGCGGCCCCTCTGACTCCTGAAGAGTCTCCGTGCTTTGCTTTGGCAATTTTTGTTCGGAAATGGTCCGAGAACACCAGTTTTTCAAGTCGATCCGGTGTCTCGGTATATATACTTTTAATGTTTGACAGCCCACCGCCTAAAACAATGATGTCTGGATCTAAAATATTTGTGACGATCGATAGTGCCAAAGCTAGTTGATCGAAGAAAGCTGAAAACGTTTTAATCGCGTCTTCTTCTCCAGCCTCATATAGTTTAACAATTTGTTCAGCCGTCAGATCTTTCTTTGAGAAACCTTTATATGTTTTTGAGAGTCCTGGTCCGGAGAGCCAACTCTCAATGCAGTTAGTCCTTCCGCAATAACATCGTCTCTCAGAAGCATCGCTTGTTATTCTTGGTAGAGGGTTATGACCCCACTCTCCAGCGATCGAATTTTGGCCCTCCAATATTTGAGAATTTATTGAAATCCCGCCACCAACCCCAGTGCCCAAGATAACGCCGAACACGCTATTAGCCTCCTTTCCGGCGCCATCTGTGGACTCAGAGATCGTAAAACAATTGGCATCATTTGCTACCCTAACGGGTCGGCCGAGTGTCTTTTCCAAATCTTTTGCAAATAGCCTTCGGTTCAAAGCCAGAATATTAGAATTTCTGACTCGCTCGCTGGTAGGTGATATAGAGCCAGGAATACCAATTCCAACCGGCAAGTCTGGAATCGTTGCAAGCTCAGAGACTAGATTAGCAATAGCATTTAGAATTTCCCCATAACTTCCACCGGGAGTTTTAACCCTGATGCGTTTTAACTGCTCTCCTGATTTGTCTGCAAGGAGACCCTCTATTTTTGTTCCACCAAGATCTATCCCGAGCTTTGAAGTTAGTTTTTCCATGAGATGGTTTCAATCTGCATACAGATCATTTCTCATTCTTGAGTTCAATCGTCATCTTGGTCTTTGTCTCCAGGAAATTTATTTTCTAGAACCCAGAACGCAATTCCATAGCCAATCGAGACCGAAATGGGTTCTATGATAAGCGCTATGGTCGCAAAAATTCTTATCCAAAAAGCAGGAATTTCCAGAAAATTTGCCAATCCGGAGCAGACACCTCCAAATTTCTTTTTCCTCGGATCAAGCTCAATCCAGTTGTCAGAGTCGGCAAATAGGTCTTTAATCTTTATGTCTATCTCCTAGTTTTTCAAGTTTTCTGGGCCGTGGGAATCTCTGTAAAGGGAATTCCTTTATCGGCTCTCATATCTTGCGGCATCCCCAGAACTCTCTCAGCGATTATGTTTGCCATTACCTCGTCAGTCCCTCCAGCAATTCTTCCTCCGGGTGAAGCCATGAATGTTGCTTGGAATAGACCATTACTCTCAGAGAAATTTTCGTCCCAGATAGAACCGCTAGCTTCAAGAAGATCCAACGCAAACGATGCCATATCCTGTTGCTTCGGTGCCCCAACTAGTTTTCCTATAGAGTTCTCTGGTCCGGGCATTTCTCCTTTGGACAGTGCCGTCATAGATCGATATCCGGCAAACTTTAGCCCCGATTCCTGCACATACCAATCCGCAAGTTTGGCTCTTACCTGTGAATCCTCTATTGCGGGACGTCCGTTCTTATTAACTTTTTTAGCAAGGTCAAAAACTGAATCGAAGTTAACCCCACCGCCGCCTCCGCCGATAGCTGCTCGCTCGTTCATAAGCGTGGTCAAGGCCACTTGCCAGCCTTGTCCTATTTCGCCTAGCCTTTGTGCGTCCGGCACTCTGAGATTAGAAAAATACACCTCGTTAAAATTCGAGCTGCCCGATATCTGTTTTATGGGCTTTATTTCTATTCCAGGACTTTTCATATCAATAAAAAAATAGCTTAACCCTTGGTGTTTTTGAGCGGTTGGGTCGGTTCTTACCACCAACACTCCATAGTCAGAATAGTGAGCTCCAGATGTCCAAATTTTTTGGCCATTGATAACCCAGTCGTCGCCATCTCTCTCTGCTCTTGTGCGCAGAGCAGCTAAATCGGAGCCACCGGCTGGCTCACTAAAAAGTTGACACCAAACCTCCTCCCCGCTAGCCAGTTTGGGCAGATATCTCCTTTTCTGGTCGTCCGACGCCCAACTCATCATTGTTGGGGCACACATCCCATGCCCAATCACAAAGATGCTTTCCGGAGTATCATGCTTAGATTCTTCCTGGTTCCATATAACTTGTTCGATTGGTGAGGCATTTCGGCCTCCGTACTCAACAGGCCACCTGATGCAAGCCCATCCGGCATCATATTTTCTTTTTTGCCACAACTTTGCCTTTTCTAGATAGTCCAACCCATTCATCTCTTTTGCCGAGGGCACGTTATCGTTCAACCAGGCGCTCACTTCCTCTCTAAATTTTGCTTCTTGGGTTGAGTCGTTAAAGTCCATGTTTTCTCCCGTTATGCTGCTTTGTTCGCTTCGATTGAAGAGATTAATTTTTCTTGCCATATGGCTTCGCTACCAATATTTGCTGCTAGAAGACGGGCCCTACGATAGGGAATCTGACAATCAAATTCCCAAGTGAATCCCATCCCTCCGTGAGTTTGTATGTTTTCTTTCGACGAAAAATAAAAGGCTTGCGTCGAGGACAATCTAGCCGAGGCGGCGGCTGTAGCGATCTCCTCGGAATTAGTAGAGATTGCCCAAGCACCGTAATAGCAATTTGATCTTGCTAGTGTATTTTTAACGTACACATTTGCGAGCTTGTGCTTTATCGCTTGAAATGAGGCAATTGGTCTGCCAAAAGCGAAACGTTCCATTGCGTAGGCTTTCGCCATATTTAACGCAGTGTCTGATCCCCCAACCTGTTCCCATGCAAATAAAATAGCAGCCCGATCGTAAACAGTGTCAAGAATTATGTTGCCGCTGTCTTGATTTCCCAGCTCTTCTGCTGGAGCGTCGTGGAAAACGAGCTTTGCTTGATCACGGCTAGGATCGATGGATTTTACAGGAATTCTTTCGACCTCCGGTGAGTTAAGATCCACAATAAATGCCGAAGAGTTGGAATCTTCCTTTTTGGCGAGAACGATAGCAAAATCCGCGATTCCACCATCAGCGACTGGAATTTTCTCGCCGGAAACTCTCCCGTTAGAGAAATTGGTCTGCAGACCCTCTAATGATGAATCTGCGCGAGTTTCGTCAGAGGCAAAACAACCTATGAGTTCGCCTGAAGCTAGTCTTGGTAAAAAAGAACTTTTCTGCTCTTCAGATCCATACAAAATCAAAGATTCGGTAGCTAAATAAACGGAAGATGAAAAGGGAATAGGCGCCAGGGCTCGGCCAAGCTCCTCAGCGATTACACAAAGATTTAGATAGGAGAGTCCTAATCCTTGATAGTTTTCTGGAATCGAAGCGGCTGTCCAACCGAGTTCGACCACTTTTTTCCACAGTTTCTGATCGTATGGAGCATCACTTTCAAAAGTCTCTCTCACCTTTTTGATTGAGCAATTATCTGCGAGGAAGCTCTGCGCTTGCTCTCTTAAAAGTTGTTGCTCATCTGAAAATTCAAAATTCATTTTTATCTCCCTAACTTTTTGTTCTCACTTTCACTGGCAAATGAGTTATTCCTTTAATGAAATTCGACCTAAGGTAACGTGGTGAACTGACTAATTCAATTGCCGAAAAACGTTTTAAAATTTCTTCCCAGAGGACCGTAAGTTGCATTTCTGCGAGCCTAAGCCCTACACATCTGTGTATCCCGAAACCAAATGAAAGGTGCTGTCTTGGATTATCTCTATCGATTATAAACTCGTTGGCTCTATCAATCGCGTTTTCGTCTCTGTTACCTGACACATACCACATTACAACTTTATCTCCCGCTACTATTTTCTTGTCTCCTAACTTTACATCTTGCATCGCTGTTCGGCACATATGTGCCACTGGAGTTTGCCACCGGATAATCTCAGGGACCATTTTTGTAACTAAGGTTGGGTCGCGGAGTAGTTTTTTGAACTCCTCTGGGTGCTCATTTAGAGCTAGCACACCCCCGCTTATCGAGTTCCTGGTAGTGTCGTTTCCACCAACAATTAACAAAAGCATATTCCCTAAAAATTCATTTGGCGGCATGTTTTTTGTGGATTCGCCGTGGGCCAGCGTAGAAATCAGGTCGGTTCCTGGTTTGTTTGAGGCTTTACGCTCTTTCCAAACCGAGTCGAAGTATTCGAAGCACTTCCATAATTCTTGAAATCCTTGCTCAGGCGTTTCGAATACATCTGGATTTCCGATATTTTCTACAGTATCTGACCAGTGGATGAGTTTGTGTCTGTCCTCCTGTGGAATTCCAAAGAGAGTCGCTAGCATTTGACCGGTTAATTCGACACTGACTTCTCGAACCCAATTAAACTCTTGGTCTAGTGGCAAGCTATCTAATATCTTTGAAGCCCTTTCTTGAATGAGTTTCTTCAGTTCTTGTACTTTAGCAGGAGTAAAAGCTGGCGACACAACCCCTCTCTGATCGTCGTGTACTGGCGGGTCTTGCATTATAAACATCGGCAGATGGAACATTCCTTGTTCTTGACCTTTTTGAACAGGTCTCCCTCCCATTCTGATTCCACCATTATTTATATCTGAGGAGAAAAGCTCATGATTTGAATCAACGTATTTTATGTCACTGAATTTGGTAACTGACCAGTAAGGCCCCCACATTTTGCTATCGCAATAATGGACAGGATCTTCTTTTCGAAGTCTCTCGAAGTAGGGGTAGAACTTATTGTGCTCAAAAAGGGAAGGGTGCCCCGGATCAAGCTCCTCTATGGGAATCTTGTACGGATCCACGTTGATATCGATCGCTAACTTATTTCGTATTTCCGCGTTTGAAATTTTAGAAAAGTCTCGATCCAAGTTTTTTCCGACATTTAATTTCCTTTTACGAACAAAACAATAGTAGGAAAACACGGCTAAAGTATCTAGGCCTCATTTTATGGCTCATGTGTTGATCAAGCGCTACATGCTAGGATAGCGGTTTATTTCTTTTTATTCGATCACAATGAAGAAGCAGGCGATAGTAGTTTTAGGGATGCATCGGTCCGGCACTAGCCTTTTGGCGAAGGCGTTGGAAATTTTTGGGTATAACTTCCCTGAAAATCTGATGCAGCCTAATAAGGATAATCCGTCCGGATTTTGGGAAGATATTGATATCGTTGAGTTGAATGAGTCCCTGCTTAGCAGTAATCAGGTGTCGTGGGACATCCCTCTCGACCCCGGATCCTACAATTTTGCCAGGGATTTTAAAGATCGTGCCCGAAGAGTTCTGGAGAACAAGTTTTCTGAGCACTCTCGTTTAATAATAAAAGATCCGAGAATTTCGATCCTTCTTAAATTCTGGTCAGAGCAATTTAAAGCCTTAGACGTTCAGGTTAATTATGTGGTGTCTTATCGTAACCCCTTAAGCGTGGCATCGTCTTTGGAGTTCCGAGATGGGGTTGATCCTCGGATGGGGCTCTTGCTGAATTATTTCTATAACCGCTCAATAATGGAGTTTTTTCCGAAAAAGGTCTTTATTGTTAACTATATTTCTTTCCTGAAGAGTCCTTCAGAGACTATAGCTAGATTGGCTAGTCACCTTGGTTCGTCGGCTGAAAACGCTCTGGTCGCAAACTTTATCGAAAACTTTGTTAACACTGATTTAGATCATAATCATTACGACGGCCCTTTAAACAGTGACTATCCAGATATTGCAAAAGAGATATCGAGTTTGTCTAAAATCATGGAAAAAATCTCAGGAGATCAATCTAACAATCATCAATCATTCTTTGAGGATTATCCTGCTCCGAGAACTGAGCTTCTTGAAGATCTTCATCAATTGCAGCTCCGAAGATCAGTTTCTAAACAAGAAAACTTAAACCGTCAATTAGATAAATTATCCTTTTCGAAGAAACAAGATGAGTTTGAGATCGCTGATTTAAAGAGGGTGTTGGACGACAGAGAGAAAGACGTTTCGAGGCTGGAGGAGTTAATAGAAAAAAATGAAAGAATAAGATTAGAGACAAAAAAGATTCACGCGCAAGAAATTTTGGAGGTAGAAAAAAAGTATCTTGAGGTCATCTACTCAATCTCTTTTCGGCTGGGAAGATTTCTCACCTATCCTTTGAGAAAACCTTTCGTCTCACTTATTCTTCCGACTCTAGAGCGTCGCCTGTTCATGCATTCTCTCATTCGTTTTTTTAGAGCCGGTATCGCTAACCCAAAGAGGTTAAAAAACCTATTATCCGTTCGGAGGGTAAAAAATTTCCTTGAGATCATCGCAGAGAGAGGGCCTCGGGGAGACTCGGCTCTTCAGCGATACGAGTCAATCCTTAAAACTGATGATGGTGCTCGCTCCTTGATTGCAACGAGCAAAGGAGTCGATGAAGATATTGCCCCAGACAGAATTGTCTTACGTACTTCATCAGATCCAATAGTCTCTGTGGTCATTCCTGTATTTAATCAGGCAAAATATACCTTAAATTGTCTTAAATCTATCAGCGAAAACCTACCAAAGGTTCCATTTGAAGTCATCGTAATTGACGATTGCTCGTCAGATGAAACTCCTGAATTGCTAGAGGAAATTAGAGGGCTACGGATCCTTAGAAATAGTACTAATCTCGGCTTTTTGAGGTCCTGTAATGTTGCTGCAAAAAGTTGCGAAGGCCACTTTATTTTTCTATTAAATAACGATACCCAAGTCACTGACGGTTGGCTGGACACGTTAGTAAACGTTTTCGAGCGCTATGAAGATGCTCGTATCGTTGGT
>CACFLG010000032.1 GCA_902567095.1 uncultured OM182 clade bacterium | reverse complement strand
TAAGGCTTTTGTAAGTCGAATGAACATCGTTAAACATATCCAGAAGCTTATCCGAATTTAAAATTTCGGTGAGCGCCTTGTCATCATGGGAGCACATGATAGCTGCGAATATTGAGCCTCCGCTTGCCCCAGAAATCACCTCTGGCAATAACCCTTGACTCCACAGAGCCACGCAAACTCCAGCGTGGAAAGGCGCGAGGGATCCAGCCCCGCTAAGCATCAGAGCAGCCCTTCCATGGGCATGAGCCGCCCGTTCAAAAAACGCTAACTTATCAGGGTAACTAAATCGCGGATGCGGGCACTTCGATAGCCACTCGAGACCATCAGAGAGCTCAGACACGTAACTATCAACCAGTTCACGATCATCTGAAGATCCAGAGTTGTATAATTGGGCTGACCCCATCCCAGCCATATTTCCATGAGTGCCCTCATCAAAATAATAAACCATGCTTTCAAGGGCGCCCTCTGATTTGATGCGCCGAAGTTCCTCAAGCCTCGCCTCAATAATCTTTTTATCGAACTTAGTTTTTCCCGAACCGATTAGCCAAGCTTGGGGATCCTGTGAATCGACACTTTCTTTTTGTCTTACCCATTCATCATAAGAGGCATGTTTCATGAAACTTTTACCTTATCCGAACACTCAACCATTCGTTGCAAAACTTGCGCCTGCTTTGAAAAAAAGCGTTGGCACAAATTCTGCTACTTTTTCTCCCAGATATACTTAAATGGCGGAATCGCTTCGGACATAGGAGCTGAGGAATAGCGATACTACCTGAGAGCCCTTTCTTTAAAGCTTAAAGGGAAAAAGGAAAAGGTGATAATAAGGAGCGACTCGTAAAAAATGAACCATAAAAAAGCGGGCTCTGTCCAAAAAGGTGCAATTCAACTCAAAAAAAGGGGGACGCGTTGACTAAAGGAAAAGACGATAAGCATTTTGAGAATATGATCGAAAATGCTCAGGAGCTCTACTTCAGCGGCGCTACTGCGTTCAGCAACTGGATGGAGGCTAGTCAAAAAGAGGTACGTGAAAATCATGCTTTTACAGCGGCTCTGTCCAGTGATCTTGTGAAGAATTTATCTTCTATGTTACTTCAAACTAAGCCAATTCCCGCTTTAGACACATTCATGGGGGCGGACCAAAATCTCTCAGCTTTCTCTAAAGCGTCAATAGAATTCTCTGCGGCGGCGGCCGAACTTCACGCTTTGATAATCGCAAAGTTTGTCGAGTCAGCAGAAAATTACCTAGCCCAGGGGGACCCAGAATCCGAGTCAGAAGATAGAACCATTCGGGCTTGGCTGTCTTCTACTAATTCAGACGTCTTGGAATTTCAGCAATCAAAGGCGTATCTCGATGCTCAAAAAAAGTATGTTACGTCATTGACGCAATTTCAAAAATCATATCGCGCGCTGGTAGAAGACTTCCAGATATTGAATCACCTCCCAACCCAAAGTGAGATAGACGATATAAGTAAAGGATTGCACGACTTAAAACGAGAAGTTCGAACGCTGAAATCGCATTTGAGTAAAGGCATGGAGCCAAAAAAATGAAATCAAGGGAGTTAAATGGCGCCCCCGAACTAAGTGATTATTTCGAAAAGGTTTCGAAGGGATTTGAAAATCTCTCAGAACTCTCCGAGTCTGATATTAAGATCGCCACATCTAAAAAACATGTAGTGTTTTCGTCGGATAAGGTGCGGCTCTTCAAATATGAAAAACTCGAGGGGGTTAAATCCGCAAAGAGACTCCCAGTGCTCGTTGCATACAGCTTAATTGGCAGCTATAAAATGTTAGACCTCCAGCCTGACAGGTCGGTGATACGTAACATGCTTGAAGCGGGCTTAGATGTTTACATCATCGATTGGGGCAAAACCAACAGAGCAGACCGCTGGCTCGCTTTTGAGGATTTTATCTTAGGGTACATGGGGGATTGCATTGAATATATCTGCTCAGCACACAAAATAAAAAGCTTATCTCTTTTGGGTGTTTGCGAAGGCGGGGTGTTTGCGGCGTGCTTTGCGAGCTTATACCCCGAAAAAGTAAAATCGCTCGCCCTAGCGGTCACTCCAATTGATTTTCATGCCGACGAGGGAGCAAAACTAAAGCCGGATCAAGGTCACCTCAACCGTCTACTCAGGAATTTTTCCAGGCAAGAACTGGAGGAAATGATCGATGCCTATGGACAGCTGCCTGGTGAAGTAAGTGGTTTTGCTTTCCTTGAAATGACTCTCGTTAAAAGCTTAACTAAATATCAGTGGGACGCTATCGACTCACTCTCTGGCGACAAGAAGCAGGTGCTCAATTTCCTTCGAATGGAGAAGTGGCTGGTAGACCGCCCAAACCACCCCGGCGAAGCCGCAAAACAATGGCTGATCGACCTATATAACGAGAATCGGCTAGCGAAGGGAGAGTTCGAGTTGGAGGGCAAAAAAATAAACCTACGGAATCTAAATATGCCAGTCCTTAACATATATTCGAGAGACGATCACATAGTCCCACCACCAACCTCGCAAGCGCTCAAGCACTTAGTACCCAAACAATGTAATTATCAAGAGTTAGAGTTGCCTGCAGGACATATAGGCGCGTTCGTTAGCAGTAAAGCTAATCGAGCGTTTAGCTCCGCTGTCTTTGAATCAATACCAAAGCTGCCTGCTCAATGACTTGTAACGCTACTTTGAATCAATTCAGACAGAAAGGTTTTTAACCGGCCTAGAATTTTCCGGTCCAGAACTTCATCGTGTTCTCGAAAGAGGAAAAAGGGTCTAAACTAGATGCCGCTATAGCCTCTCGCAGAGATTCTTGCTGTCGGGACATGAATTCGAGGCTTTTTTCGATAAACTGCGAAGCACTTTGGCTATAGGGATTTCCAGTAAAACGGATCAGCTGTTCTAACGCTATATTGGTTAGCAACGGGGTGGAATTCGCTTTCTCTTGTTCGGCTAAGACCTGTAATAAGGTCACTTGTGTCACGTCTTCTTCGGTTTCCGCCATCTCAACTTTGACGCTTCGACCGCTAAGAATTACGTCCAGCACTGCATCTAAAGTTACGTACTTGCTTGCCTCTAAGTCGTAGATACGTCTATTTGGGTATTTTCTAAAACGATGCATTATTAATCCTCAAGGTTAACAAAGCTACCTAAGCTAACTTAAACGAAAAATGTTAACAAAAAGCTTGACTCGCAGCCCGAAACACATATTATTGTGCATTGCAGCATTGTGCGCTGCACAAAATTTACTTTCACGAGGAGTATAGCAATGTATAACGAAGCAAGCTTAGGTTTTTCAAAGAAAATGATGGAAAGTGGTACAGACACCATGACAAAAATGTATGAACAAAATGCAGATTACCTGACGAATTGCGCGGGTTTGGCGCAAACAGCGCAGGAAAAGATGACCGGCATCTCGAGTATGTCTGGTCTGATGGAACTTCAAAGGGACTACAGCAAAGGACTTTGGGAGGCAACCAAGTCGGCGTATCAAGAAAACATGAAGTTAATGAAGGAATCATATGAAACAAGCTCATCTCTTATGAAAGAGGCATATGCCTCCTTGAAGGATTATGCACCCGATTTCCCGCCTGCAGAGCCAAAGGCCAAAAAGCCAAAGGAAAAGGCTGCTGCGTAAGTCAGCGAATAGAACGGACGGCGATCGAGTTCGCGTAAAGAAGAACGAACAGGGCAAAATAGAGGTTCAGACAGCGCCTTAAAGGAGGAGAGGAACGTTTAGCCCCCTTCCCTTCAGTGTCAATAAAGCCCTGCAGCTGTTTCAATGTCTTGCGGCCTGAGAAAGGGCCGCTTACATCATCGGCAGAGGGTTTGAAAAGCGTGAACACCCTTTAGCCAGATTCGAACAAGGAACTGTTTGTTGGAGGAAACTGTTTTTGAGCAAGCCTGAGCAAAGATTTTACGATGAACTCACCACATCCTCAGGCAAAGCTCGGGCGGGTTGCAAGACAATTCACAAATGGATTTCGCGTCAGGATCAAGCCTCTTGGAATACCTATTCCGCGGCGGCAGAGCTTGCTGTCAGAGAAATGGGCATAAGCTACACGCTCTACAGTGAAGGGGAAAACATTGACAGGGCCTGGCCCTTTGACGTGGTGCCTCGACTCATACGAAACCACCAATGGAAAAAAGTCAGCGAGGGAATCAAACAAAGAGCAAAAGCCTTAAACCTCTTTATTGATGACGTCTACAACGAGCAAGCGATATTGCGAGATGAGGTTGTTCCTGCTCCCCTGGTCCTCGATTCACCGAATTTTCGTCATCAATGCGTTGGGATGTCACCGAAGCATAGAGCTTGGGCAACAATCATCGGTATGGATCTGATTCGGGATGAACTCGGGCACATCTACGTTTTAGAAGATAACATGAGGATTCCCTCAGGGGTAGCTTATATGATAGAGAACCGGGAGCTTACAAAGAGAATTTTGCCCGAGATTTTCGAAAATCATAGCGTATTGCCGGTAGACGATTACATTTCTGCACTTTATGAGACCCTCAGTTCGTTAAGCCCGTCAAAACCGAAAACAAGACCAAATATCGTAGTACTGACGCCCGGAATCTATAACTCTGCATATTTTGAGCACGCTTTTCTAGCCCAAGGCATGGGTTCAGAATTGGTTGAGGGATCGGATCTTTTTGTCAAAGACGATGAAGTATTTATGCGTTCGGTCGCCGGTCCGGTTAAAGTCGACGTAATCTACCGACGGGTTGATGAAGATTATATAGACCCTGAAGCATTTAACAAAGAAACCATGCTGGGCATTTCCGGATTAATGAGGGCTTGGAAAAAGGGGAAAGTGGCGATTGCGAACGCGCCAGGTTCTGGAGTGGCGGACGATAAGGCCATATACGCTTATGTGCCAGATATAATAACGTATTATCTGAACGAGAAACCGATTTTAAAAAACGTCGAGACCTATCAGTGCTGGAAACCTCAGGAACTCGAATATGTTCTCAAAAACATATCAAAATTAGTAGTTAAACCAGTGAATCAGTCGGGAGGCTATGGCATTTTAATAGGGCCGCAAAGCAGTCCACTAGAACAAAAAAGGTTTTCAGCACTCTTACGGGAAAACCCGCGTGACTATATCGCCCAGCCAACCTTAGCCTTGTCAACAATACCTACCATCTCGAACGGGAACCCAGCCCCGAGGCACTTAGACTTGAGGCCGTTTGTGCTTAGTGGCCACAAAACTTGGGTGACATCTGGCGGCCTCACGAGGGTTGCCCTTAAAGAAGGCTCCCTCGTAGTAAACTCCTCGCAAGGTGGCGGAAGCAAAGACACGTGGATAGTAGAGTGAAGAGAAACTGATGCTTTCTCGAGTCGCGGAAAAGCTTTATTGGTTGGCCCGGTATCTAGAAAGAGCGGAAAATACTGCGAGACTCATCTCGATATACAACCATCTTATTATGGATATACCAAAGGGCTCAGAACCTTCATGGATGATTTTAATTGATATTCTGGACGCAAGGGAGCAGTTTGAGTATCGCTATAACTCTGAGACAGAGCAAAACATTCATCGGTTCCTAATCGAGCGCTCAGAAGAACAATGCAGTGTTCCCTACTCTATTCTCCAAGCCTACGAGAACGTTAGGACCACACGCGACACTTTGCCTCAGGAAGCTTGGGAGTACATTAGCGAGCTGCGTCTTTATGTTATTCAATATTCAAAACAAAGCTTAGCTAGATCAAAACGACTGGCTTTTCTGGATGAAATCGTGCAACGCTGCCAGATGCTAACTGGGCTTTTTCACAGCTCTTTGTCTAGAGATGAAGTTTACAGCTTTTTAAGGATTGGCAAGCTAGTTGAGCGCGCCGACATGGGCATAAGAATCACTGATGTAGGCGCACAAGATATTATGGACAGAGAGGGCGCCCTCAAATCTATTGACCAATTGCTCTGGGGTGCTCTGCTCGAAGCTCTTTCCGCAAAAAGTGCTTATCGGAGAATGAAAGGGCCAGTGGTTGATAAAGAAGATGTTATTGAGCTAATTTTTCAGGCCGAGCGCTTTCCTAGGTCATTAACCTACTGCTTAAGAGAGTTGCGGGTTGAACTAATGCGACTGCCGAACTCCGAAGCGTCTCTAAAGAAAGCACATAAAATATTACGAATCTTAAAGAGCTATGACAGCCGCCAAGAGGTATACTTGCATGAGTACAATACGAACTTGCAAAAACTTTTGAGGGAACTTGGAGTTAGTTTCTCAAAAACTTGGTTTCAACGAGATGGCTTGTGATTAAATTTAAGTGTCCGTGCGGAGCGGACACCTATTTCGACAGCGTCAACTGTATGTCTTGCGGACGGACGATTGGGTTGAACCCAAATACATGGGCTTTCGAGTTTATAAAAGAGCGTAGTCATCCAGATATAGAAAAATCTCAAGGTCGTGCAGCGATATGTAATAATGGCTTTGAGTACGGCGTTTGCAACTGGATTCAGGAACCGGATTCTCAAAATGGGCTCTGTTTGGCATGCTCATTCAATAGGTATATTCCTCGCTTAGATACACAAGAAAATATCTCTCGTTGGAGAGTGCTTGAGTTAGCTAAGAGGCGGCTGCTGTTTAACTCTTTGCGGCTAAACATTAGATGGTCTAGCGGTTGGGTTTTGCCAAACGGGGGACTTTTGTTCGATTTTTTGGAGGACAGCAGAACTTCAACTGAAATAGATCCGTCCGAGTTTGTTTCAACCGGCTACAGCGATGGCGTGATAACTATAAACTTGTTGGAGGCAGATCCAGCTCAAAGAGCAGCCCAAAAAACCGCAAATAACGAAGTTTACAGAACGGTCCTAGGACACATGCGTCACGAGAGCGGCCATTACATCTGGGACCTGCTTCACTCTGAGAATTCAAGAAGAGAATCTTTTAAACACACTTTTGGAGATCTGGAGCAAAACTACCATGAGGCGCTCACGGACTTTTACTCAAACGGGCAGTCTCCCGAATGGGCTGAGAACTATATAACGCCTTATGCCTCAGCGCACCCTGTTGAAGATTGGGCTGAAATGTGGGGGCACTTCTTGCACATAATTGATGGACTGGAAACAGCTAAAGAGCATCATTTAATCGGAACTGATTCAAATCAAATGTCAATGCGAGAGAAGCTCGCCGCATGGCAAGACCTGACAATAAAACTCAACGAAATGAATCGGAGCATGGGCAGGAATGATCTATATCCTTTTGTAATCTGCGAGCCAGTGGTTCAGAAATTCGAATACATAGACGAACTTATTAGCGGTCTTTAAAGACCTCATCTAGACTCGGAAGATGTTCGAACGCTACACGAATATTTTCTTCCCAGCTCTCTCTAACCGCGGCCAAATATGGGTGAGAGTCGTCCAGCTTAAAGTACTGTTCATGAGGCGCAAAGCTGTCTTTCCTGTAAAACAGGCACTCTATAGGTGGTCCGACTGTGACATTCGAACGCATGGTGCTATCGACCGAAACCACTGCGCAACGCATCGCCGTTTCGTAAGGGGTGTCTGATCTTATTATTCGGTCTAATATCGGCTTACCGTATTTGGTCTCACCAATTTGAAGATATGGTTGAGCCTTTGATGGTTTTATGTGGTTCCCCTCTGGGTATATCATGCAAAGCCCCGGCTTCTGACCCCTTATTTGACCACCCAGAATAAAAGTAACGCTCGCATCAAAAGCGGAAGCCCTTTGCTCGTTAGCGATGAATTTGCTGGTTTCCCCGAGGACTAATTGTCCAATATAATCAGCGACATCTGCCATGTATCGCAAGGAATACAAGTTTGTTCCTGCTTTTTCGTGAACATCTCTTTTTATTCGTGCTACGACAGCCTGACTAGTCGCTAAATTGCCGGCCACCAAAAGCACTAATGTACGCTCATTTTCGGCGGAGAACGTATGCATTTTCTTATAGGTGCCAACCCTATCGGGGCCTGCGTTCGTCCTGGAATCAGAACAGAACACGATTCCTTCGTCGATCAACGTGGCCAAACAATAACTCATATCTCCTTCTCTCCTGGCTCTTTTTACGTGCCTTGAAACCTAAGGGATCAGATTGATCTTACCTCACTAAATGATTTTGTGAAGTCCCTCTTTTCAAACACTATTCATTTGAATTTCTAAGCCTGCTTTGAATTAGACAAAGGTAGAGGTCTTTCTAAGGAGTAACGATGTTAAAAAATGGATCATAATTATCGAGTCTTCGAAAAATATTTAAGACAGCAAGAGGATTCCCTCCGATTTTGATATTCCCTTTCGCTATTTCGATCGCCATGTTGGTCTCCCGAAGGGCAATTAAATCAAAGACTTTACGTGTCATTGTCATTTCTGCGTTGGGGTCGTCCGCTATTTTGTTGGATATATTGTTCAGCACACTGTTTTTTAATCGAAGAACAAAATTCTCTTCGGTGTCGGTGAATTTAAGGTTAAGCGTAATATCCAAATCGTCTGCATCCTGCGGATTAAAGCGAACTCCCAAAAAGTCTAGGAACATCTCTGTTGGAACGCTTGCGATAAGGTCCTTAGAAACTCTTCTAGTCTCGGTTGGCTTGACCACCCCGCCCCTCAATTCCCTGGCCCCCGCCAAATAAAAGTTCCGCCAAGGTCCGCTCTCTGACTGATACCCGAGCTGTTCATAAGCATCGGCAAGCAGAAAGCGGCCCTGTTCGTTATCAGGTTTTGCGAAAACTAGATAATTAAGTAATTCTGCCGCCCAGCGATAATCGCCTCCTTTCAATGCCCGCTCGGCAGCTGAAATCAAATTCTTCTCCCCACCCGCTAATTCCAGATACTTAACAGCGGTTTTTTTCGGCTCATAGGGATTCAAGTGCGCGGGATTGCCGTCGAAAAACCCAAGATAGAAATTATATACCGCTCGCGAGTTATGACTGGTCGTACCATAGTAATCCCGATTATAGAATTCGTTTCCAAGCGATAGCGGCAACTCCAGCTTGTTAGAAATTTCTGTTGGTGTGAGTCCATGATTCATAAGGCGAACCGTTTGATCATGAATATATCGATACATGTCTCTCTGCTTTGCTATGTACTCAAAGCCCTCTTCTCTGCCCCAGCGCGGCCAGTGATGACTTCCAAAGACTATGTTCGCCCTCTCCCCGAACATTTCTATGGTATCGTTCAGATGGCGAACCCATATTAAGGCGTCACGGGTTTTTGCCCCTCGCGGAGTATAAAGATTATGCATGACTGCATTCACTTCTTCTGCTACGCAAAGCGCTTTCATTTGAGGAAGATAAAACATGAACTCAGAGGGCGCCTCCGCGCCGGGGGTTAACTGAAACTCGAATTCTATGCCATCAAGAACTAATTTCTGCCCGGTCTCGGTAATTGTGTCGGTTGGACTGAGCAAAGTTATATTCCCGATAACGACGCCTTTTCCCAGCCCACTATCAATGGCCCCGTCAGGTGTTCTAGGAAGGAAATTTCCGAACATGTACGCGGCACGCCTACCCATTGCGTTGCCAGCTATTACGTTTTCACTTGCCGCCTCCTCGACGAAGCCTTCAGGCACGACATACCGAACTCTTCCCTCCTCTAAATCCTTTTCATCGGCTAGCGCTCTGGCACCACCAAAGTGATCCGCATGACTATGAGTAGACAAAATCGCTTTTACGGGTCTCTCTCCAAAATGTTTTTCAACAAGAGCCATTGCAGCCTGAACGGTCTCAGTTGAGGTAAGCGGATCTATAATAATCCACCCTGTATCACCTTCAATCAGAGTCATATTGGCGAGGTCGTAACCTCGAACCTGAAAGATTCTGTCCGTTACCTTGAACAGTCCATGTAGCGCATTTAGTTTAGCCTGCCTCCAGAGACTGGGATTAACCGTATCTGGCCTTGGATCGTCAAGGTACCCGAACTGGGTCATATCCCAAATTACTTTACCGTTTTCATTCCTTATAATTAGTTTTTCCTCTTTTGCTAGCAGACCTTTTTGCGCTAATTTGAAGTCTTCCAAATCCTCAAAGGGTAATTTTCGCAGCACCTGATCATGCATTTTCTTTGTGAATTCACTCGGCCCCTTAGAATAACTTTGATCAGCTTGGGCTGCCTCTGCAGACAACCGATCAATCTCAAGAGAGCTTAATAGAACAAAAAAACAACTTAGAACAATTCTATTCATATAGAGTCCTTACTCCTTTAAAAACTAAACGCCGCGAGCAACATTTCACTCTTGTAATTCGCTTGATCGGATCAGCGTTTAACTTGACCTTGCTTATTGAACTAATTTATATATATTCGTCAATTAAAGCACCCGAATCAGATGAATGCTAAAAATATCCGTCCACCTCACCATAGCTGTTTTTATTGCGACCGCCTTGGTTATTTTGCAGACCACCGCTAGCAACCTGATCTGGTTATCATCCTTAGATATGCCGGTCTCACTGCAGGTAGGATTAACCACTTATTTCAATGACCTCATAACGATGAATTATTTGAACGCTTTGACGGTCCCGCGTTTGCAGACAACTGTTCCATTTTTTGCGCTGATCGCAGTCGCACTTTTTATCGCTTTCTTTTTTGCTAGGGTTGGTCTGAACTGGATAAGAATAAGCAAAAGGCTCGCTTATTCTCTCGCTGGTGGAGCCGCAATCATCGGCATTGTAATACTTATGCCTCTTGAGTTTTACAATTTGGATCTTCTCCCCGGGGCACGAACTTTTTTAGGTAAAATGTCTCTCGGAGCCTGCGGGATGGTGAGTGGTTTTTATTTTGGGTCATCACTGAAAGAGAGAAAGTCTCAATGATAAAATCAAAAATATTATGCTTTAGCTTTTTTGCTGTATTGTCTTTTTCTTCAAAACTTTTGGCGGATGCCCCGGGATACGTCTACCAAGTAATAGCAGAGAACCTTGAGCATCCGTGGGGAATAGCCGTTTTAGATAATAATGATCTTCTCGTAACGGAACTTTCTGGGCAATTAAGATTGATTAAAAATGGCACACTCGTTGATCGCCCTATAGAGGGGGTTCCTGAGGTGCTTTTTGCTGGTCAAGGCGGGCTATCCGGGATCGTGATAGATCCGAACTATTCTGAAAACAAGAAAATATACTTAGCTTTTTCCAGTCCGGATGCACAAAAACAAACCAATACGCTAGAGGTAATAAGCGCATCATTTAACGAGACAGCTTTAACCGACGTTACGACAATTTTCAGAGCATCTCCATCCAGGAAGACGGCCGCCCACTATGGTGCGAGGATGGTTTTCCTTGATGATGGAACTCTGCTGATAACCTCAGGAGACGGATTCAATTACAGAGAGAAAGCTCAATACTTGGATAATCATTTCGGGAAAATCATCAGGATAAATACTGATGGGTCTATACCCGAAGATAATCCTTTCACAAACAACCCCGACTTTAGGTCAGAAATTTGGTCATACGGTCACAGGAATCCTCAAGGAATCGTAATCAAAGATGGGGTGGTTTTCGCGCACGAGCACGGTCCAATGGGCGGAGACGAAATCAACCTTATTGAACCCGGAAAAAATTTTGGTTGGCCCGCCATTACCTTTGGGAAAGATTATATTGGCGCTTTGATCTCGCCTTTCACCGAGAAAGACGGAATGGAGCAACCATTAAAATATTGGGTTCCCTCTATCGCACCCTCGGGCATGACATATTACGACAGAGATCTATTTCCTTTTTGGAAAGGGAGCCTCTTCATTTCAGCCCTAGTTCCCGGTGATGTCAGAAGATTGACTCTAGAAGAAAATGCGGTCGTTGGTGAGGAAATTATTTTCTCCGATCTTGGAAGAGTGCGCGATATTGCCACTTCGAAAGACGGCTCTATTCTTTTAGCGACTGATGGCTCTAATGGAAAACTTATCCGAGTAAGGCCAAATTAGCTCAGCGGCAAGAATCAACTTATCTAGTGCGCAGGCACAAAGAGCTGCCGGTTAAAGAAAGTCGCTACCCCGAGGAGCCGACGGACACCCTCACTGACTTAAATGATGGGGTCTTACTCCTGGGATCATTGGCCTGGGGAACAAGCACATTTGCCTCAGGAAAATATGTCATGACATTTCCTGGCTTTATATCAAACTCAGCAAGCTCTAAGCCGGTCATCTTGCCGACATCGCTCTCAACGTCGACCAGTTCGCCTGCATGCATACCCTTCAACCTCAGATCTTGTTCGCTCATAAAGAGCACATTGCGGTGGGTTTGGTTCCTGTATCTATCCGCCTCGTCATAGACAATAGTGTTAAACTGGCCCTCGCTCCTCACAGAAGTTAAAACGAAATATTTTCTGTCCGACGACCTCGCAGTCCAATTAGTCAATCTAGGCACTCTGAAGTGAGCCTTCCCATCCGTTGTTTTAAATCTTGGCTCATCGATTTTTCGACCACTAATGTGGAATTCCTGCTTGCTTTGGTCAATTTCAGCCAACTTTTCAAACCCAGGGACTATCTCTGATATCGCAGAACGAATGTTTTCATGCTTTAGAAACGGAGAGAAATCAACATCTCTCTTACCCAAAACCTCAATTGCGATTCGCGTGACAATCTCAACCTCAGAAAGCAAAGATTCAATTCTATTGAACCCCCCGTCGCTCATTCTAAGAAAATTAAACATCGATTCCTGGGTAGTCGGTTGCTTTTCTTCGTCCCTAACTCTTATCGGAAGAACTATGTTCTCTCCTTCGACCCCGTTTAAATGGGTCTCGTTTAAGGTCGAATTTATCATCACCTTGAAAGGTATTTTGTTCATAGCACTTTTTGAAAATTTTGAATCTGGGTTCGCTGCATGAAGGTTCCCTCCAAGAAGAAAGGCAAAGTCTATCTCCCCCTTTTCTGCTGCTTGGACACAAGCGAGAGTATCCATACCCTTGAGTGTTGGAAGATTAATTTCATATTTTTGCTCAATTGCTTGGAACATTTTATCTTTTAGAGCAGGGGTGAAACCCATGGACCCCACCCCCTGGACATTGCTGTGGCCTCTGAGAGGAAGAAGGCCTTTCCCTTCACCGCCTATCATCCCCCGAAGAAGTGCTAAATTTGAAATCGCTTCAATATTTTCTGTTCCATTCATGTGGTGCGTTAAACCCATGCCCCAGGCAAAGACCGTCTTTTCAGAGGCCAAGTAGGCCTCAGCAACTTGTGCAATTATTTTTTTCTGGACTCCTGACTCCCGAACAATCGAGTCCCAATCAAGCTCGGTTATGAATGCAAGGAACTCTTTAAAACCATCTGTATGATCCTCGATGAACCTTTTATCTATGACCTCGTTCTGAATCAGATATTTTGCTACGCCTGAGAGTAGAGCAACATCACCACCGACGTGGGGCTGAACAAACAATGACGCAACTTCATTGCCGCCAGCGATCATAGATCTGACGTTTCCTGGCGAGGCGAATCTGACCAATCCATTTTCTTTTGCTGGATTAACAACAATAACTCTGCCACCGCGCTGCCTGCACTCTAGGAGGACTTTTACAAACCGGGGATGATTAGATGCAGGATTTGCTCCCAGGACAAATATCAGATCTGCCGAATAAAGGTCTGAGTATTGAATAGTTGCAGTTCCGGTGCCGATTGAATCAGTTAAGCCCACGCCAGAAGCCTGATGGCAGTAAAAGGAACAGTTGTTAACATGATTTGAGCCGAAAACTCTTGCAAAAAGCTGCAAGACGAAAGCAGCCTCATTTGAAGAGCGTCCCGAACCATAAAAAAATGTTCGCTCTGGCGGAGCATCTCTCATAGCGTTTGAGATTTTATTTATTGCCTGAGAATAACTGAGAACTTTATAGCGATCTTCACCACGAGCTTTATAAAGAGGCAAGCCAAGACGACCCAGGTCAGTCAATTGTTTGCCAGATAACTGATTCAGTTCTTCGATAGTATTGTGACGAAAAATTTCCGGTGGTATCGGAGGTTTAATATCACTTGTTTGTGCTTGGATATTTTTATTGCATATCTCCAAGCGATTGCTGTACTCGTTAAAAAGCCCACCTTTCTGTCCGCCGGTTCCAAAAGCGCACGCTTTGCAGGCGTTTTTTGATCTTACTGCTGCCGCAAGGTTAGCGGGCCCTACCTTTTGAGCACAAGCTAGAACGTATTGAATCGCCTTGAATCCACCGGCAGTCTTTTGGTCACCACTCATCTTTTCCCTCTGATATGCCCTGGTGCTCAATTTATGACAAAGAACTTATCTTTTCTGGGAACTAGAAACAACTCATTTGGCGCCCAATCGGAAAAAGATGCCCCAAGGACCTAAGTAAAGTGGTCATATCTCTGCACTTCTGGGTAAGCTTTTTGCAAAGGTGAGCGTAAGATGGATCTGACTCTTTTTAATTGATATGCTTCGAGCTCGAGATTTGTAAATTTTGCGCTTAATTATAGAAATAAACACCACATCATAAAAACACTAGAGGTAGAGAGATGCCTGAAGTCAGTGGGTATGGATCGCCAGCGGGCGCGGTCCTTCAAAGATCCGATAGCAGCGCAAGCAGCGCACCAACCAAGCCAGAGAATGTTAAGGCGGTAACACAGAGAGGTGTTGAGGTTGTCCTTTCTTCTCAGCAAGCCAGATCTGAAGCGGAGAGCTACCAAGAACTGAACAGGCCCGTTAAAAATATTGGTGGGCCAGAGTTAGCTGAATCAGAACAAAAAGTGTTAGATAACATAGAGTTTGAGCAGAGAAACGCTGATTCAGTAGCAGAAGAACCCGACCCATCGGAACTTAGTGAAAGAGAGCAGCGGAGTCTAGACGCCCTCCTTTAGAACTCTGAGGATCCAAAGAATTAGCGCTGGCTACCAAGGAATTCATCGTCTCGCTCAGACAGCGTAACCAAGATCGGACAAAGGCATTTTTCTTATACGCTGCCCTGTCGCCGCAAAAATCGCATTGGCAACCGCTGGTGCCAGAGGAGGCAAACCTGGCTCTCCTAAGCCGGTTGGAGCATAGTCACTTTCAATAAAAAAGACATCGACTTTGGGCGCAGCATCTATTCGAAGTACGGGATAACTATCCATATTTGTTTCCGCTATGACACCGTTTTCCATTGTAATCTTTTGGCTAACCATCGCGCTGTAACCATCAATCACCGCGCCCTGAATCTGAGACACTGCCCCACTCATATTAATAATTGGCCCAACGTCGGCCACAACCGTTACCTTGTGCAATGTAACCCTATTGGCTGAATCAACGCTAACTTCTGCCAATTCAGCAACATGAGCCGCATGACAAAAATAAAAGGCCAGGCCTTGCCCTTCTCTAACGCCCATTTGCTTTCCCCAATCACCCTCTTTAGCGGCTCTCTTGACTACCCCTACAGCGCGCTCTGTATTCAGGGAACGGATATCCCCCTGTTTAAGCCATCTAGGATTTCCAAACATTTCCAAAAGAAAATCAAGGTGATCGCGTCCAGCAGCGGTGGCCAACTCATGAATAAAGCATTGCGAGGAAAACGCGTGCACATTCGAGTACGGGGCCCGCCACGGTCCCACAGGGGTGTCCATCTTGTAAGCAAGAAGAGACGCTCGCACATTTTCTGAAGTCGAAAGAGGAAAA
>CACFLG010000031.1 GCA_902567095.1 uncultured OM182 clade bacterium | reverse complement strand
GTGTCACGTTATAAGTCATAAAATCGATGGCGCTATTATTCAAGAGCTTTTTACACATCACGGATCTGGGACGCAGCTAACCGGATTAAGTTCAGAGAAAGTTAGGCACGCTATTCGAAAAGACCTTAACGCTATCCTTGATTTAGTGAAACCTTCAGAAATAGAAGGAGCTCTCATATCTAGAACCAAGGAATCAATAGAAAATGAACTGTCTAACTTTTTTGTCATTGAAAGGGATGGATTTATAGTTGCCTGCGCCGCCCTGCACATTTATGGAAAAATGGGAGAATTGGCATGCATGGTTACTCACCCTGACTATCGAAACATGGAAAAGGGAGACAAGCTTTTAGAACGATTAGAAGAAAAAGCAGTAGCGGATGGATTAGAGAGTTTATTTGTATTGACGACAAAGAGCGCGTACTGGTTTAAAGAACGAGACTTTGTCCCTGTTAATTTTGATGAGCTTCCTGTAGAAAAAAAAGAGCATTATGATCCGGAGCGCTCGTCCATAATTCTTAAAAAGAAACTAGCTGGATAGCTTAGCTATTGGTGTCTGGTTTTAACCTCAGAACTGTAGTCTTTAACTACTCTTACCAAGGTCTTAACATTTTCCAAAGGGGTTTGAGGGAGAATTCCATGGCCTAGATTAAAGATATGCCCGGGCTTACCCGCGACATCATCTAAAATTTCCTTTGCAGCTTTTATGACGGATTTTTCACTTCCGAAAAGAGCGACAGGATCTAAATTACCTTGAATTGATTTACAACCCAAATCATTCCATGACTTGTTAAGCGGAGCACGCCAATCAAGAGCCATTACATCCCCTCCCGCCGCCGCCATTAACCGCAAAAGCGCTGGATTCCCGGTGCCGAAATGAATAACCGGGACTTCTTTGATCAAAGATTGAAAAAGCCTTTTTGTATGAGGGTATACATGTTTTTCGTAGTCACTCACTCCTAAACATCCAACCCAACTGTCAAAAATTTGAATGGCATCAACGCCGGATAGGATTTGATAGTTTAAATAATCGATTACACAATCCGTTATCTTATGCATAAGCGCGCTAAACTCTTTTGGGTGAGAACTCATGAGCTTTTTGACGTGGATGTAGTTCTTTGAGCTACCGCCTTCAATAGCGTAGGATGCCAGTGTAAATGGTGCGCCTCCAAAACCAATAAGAGGTATATCATTAGGGAGAGATGCTTTTATTAGTTTAATCGCCTCTCGAATATATGGCATAGACTCAGAACTTTTTTGTGTTTTCACTGAGCTAATCCCCGACAGAGAACGAATAGGATTCTCGATTACCGGTCCAATATCTGGAAGATAATCAAGTTTGAAACCCATAGGCTCAAGAATTGGAAGAAGGTCAGCAAACAGGATTGCTGCATCTACACCTAATATTCGCTGAGCATCGCATGTTACCTCCGCGGATAATTCTGGATTTTTAAAGAAGTCCAAACTTGGCGTCTGTCCTTTTACGCGGTGATAGTCAGGCATATATCGTCCAGCCTGCCTATTTAGCCAAATGGGTGTTTGTGGAGTTTGAAGACCGTTACAAGCCCTAACAAATAATGATTTTTCCATTGCCTTGCCTTCGCTGCGACTTTTTTATCTAACAATAACAGGTTTTCTTTTTTTCAAGATTTTTAAACGGGTTTGCACTAAAGGTAAAGCGTCATTTCAGAATCGGGCGAAACTTCCTTGTCATAATCTACATTTTCAAAACCAAATCCATAAATTTGCATAAAGTCTTTCCGATAACCTTCAAAATCTGCTATTTGATCCATAGTATTAATATTAAATTTTGACCAATTTTCTGATACATAATCTTGAACCTCTTTTAAAAGCTCATAGGTGTCTAACCTTATCCGCCCTGATCGATCAATGTTAATTTGAGCTCCGCTATAGAGTTCCTCCGAAAAAAGCCTGTAAGCCTGCTCTATGCATCCTTCGTGCAAATTCTTTTCTTTCATGATCTTAAACAATAAAGATAAGTACACTGACATCCCCGGTATCGCAGACGCCGCCTGAGTAACCAAACCTTTCATAACTGCCAAATAAGCGGCGCCCTCTTTTTTAGATGATTTTTGAGATATAGCGCGGGCAGCCCTCTCTAAGTCTTCTTTAGCCCTGCCAATAGTCCCTTGGTTGTATATAGGCCAAGTGACTTCACTCCCAATGTAAGTATAGTTTGTGGTAATGAACCCCTGGGCTAGTAGATCTCTCTTCATAAGCTCTTCTATCCATAACTCCCAATCCTCTCCTCCCATCACTTTTATTGTATCTTTAATCTCTCCATCGCTTGCCGACTCTAATGAAATATTACGGATCTCCTTGGTATTAAGGTCGACCGTCAATCCGTCATAACCAGAACCAATTGGTTTTAAGGCTGACCTGGCTACTTCCCCATCGGACAAAATGCGCGTAGGCGCTGCAAGTGAGTAAACAACTAGATCAACCTGGCCTAGATCACGGGATATGAGATCACAGACCTGATCCTTAATTTTTTTTGAAAATGCGTCTCCGTTAACGTTTGCAAAGTAAATCCCCTCATCCTCTGCAAGCCTTGAAAAAGCTGCAGTTCTATACCAGCCAGGAGAACCGGTTTTAGAGGACTGAGGTGAGCGCTCTAAAAAAACTCCAACAGAGGCAGCACCATAACCAAAGGCTGAGCTAATTCTTGAAGCCAATCCGTATCCTCCGGACGCCCCTATAACCAAAACTTTTTTGGGACCATCAGACAGCCGACCTTTGTTCCTGACATAATTTACCTGGTTTTCTACATCGACTTCACAACCAGTCGGATGAGTTGTAGTACAAATAAAGCCTCGTATTTTCGGTTTAATAATCATAATCTTTTTTTGCCTATAACTTATCCACATGAGCAGTAGTCCTAACAGAATCATTGGAAGCGAGAGAAGTTGTCCCATTGTTGTTCCAACAACTAAAAATCCGATATGAGTATCAGGGGCGCGAAAAAATTCAGAACAGATTCTCAAAGCGCCATAAGATATAAGAAAAAATGCAGAGATCGACATAATCGGACGCTTTCCCTTAGCGAAAAGCCATAGAAAAAAGAACAAAATCGGTCCCTCCAGAATCGCTTGATATAAGCTAGATGGATGCCTGCCTATGGTTTCTCCTGGGAATATTACTGCCCATGGAAGAGTTGAGATACGTCCCGGTAATTCAGTGTTGATAAAATTTCCTAACCTTCCACAACATAGTGCAATCGGTATAGAAGGAGCAATTAAATCAGTAACTGCGAAAAATGGGATCTTCTTTTTAAACGTGTATATTGCTAATGCACACAAAACCCCCAGCAGCCCACCATGGAAAGACATTCCTCCTTCCCATATTTTAAAGATTATTATGGGATCCAATAAAAACTGGTCATAATTATAAAAAAGTATATACCCAAGCCGCCCGCCTACTAAAACTCCTGCGACTGCATAGAAAACGATATCGCTAATACTTTCTGAATCCCAGTGAGATTCATTTTTTCGCGTTTGGAAAGAAATATTGAGCCAAACCAGAGATATTCCCAGCAGATAGCTTAGTCCATACCAATGAATCTGCAAAACACCGATACTCAATGCGACTGGATTTATGTCTGGATATTGAAGCATTCTCTTGGCATATTCTGTAAAGCTTTATTATCCTTTAAAGCTCTCTACCAATAAACCGGTTTTTTATGTGTCTGATTCTTTTTGCGATCAACCCCAATCCTAATTACAAGCTTATTTTAGCTGCTAACAGGGACGAATTCTTTGAAAGACCAACAGAAAAAGCTGATTTTTGGGACCAAGAACAAAATTTACTGGCTGGGAAAGACTTGCAGCAAGGCGGAACTTGGCTAGGCCTAACAAAGAATGGACGATTTTCTGCGGTAACTAATTACAGACCGCCGCAGCCCGATATTTCGTTTGAACGATCAAGAGGAGAGCTTCCTGTAAATTTTCTAAAAAATAATGACTCACCAAAGAACTACATCAGGCTGCTTAACAAAAACCAAGAGAAATACAACGGGTTTAATTTGCTCGTAGGAGACTCGAAAGAATTTTACTACTGCAGCAACAGAATAAAAGGTAGTCAGAAGCTAGAAAACGGTTTTTTTGGACTAAGCAATGAAACGCTGAACTGCAGCTGGCCAAAAGTTAGAAATGGCCGAGAAAATTTGATGCGTCTATCGGAGAAAGGGTTTTCAAATGAGGACCTTTATCAAATTATAGAAGATAGAGGCTCCACAGAAGAATTGTCTGCGAGCTTCATTTATGGGGAAGACTATGGAACCAGAGCAATGACTATTCTAACTATTGATTCTCTCAACAGGGTCATCTTCGAGGAGAAAACATTCGGGCCGCTGGGAAAATTTAAAGGGTTAAGCAGCTTTAACTTCAGATTGGTGGGATATTAACTCTAGGCTGATATGAGTGTTTAAGCCTCGGGAGCGAGGGAGATAAGCTGGATTAATGCCTTGCGGTATACATCTCTTTTAAAATTTACAACTTGGCTCAGTGGGAACCAATAGCTCACCCATTCCCAATGATCGAACTCCTGGTCCTCAAACCGATCGACTTTTATGTCCGCGTCTTCACCTAGAAACTTAAGCAGAAACCACTTTTGCTTTTGTCCTTTGAAAGGAGTTTTATTCTTACTATGAAACTTTCTCGGGAGACGATATTTAAGCCAGCCTTTTGTTTGTCCCAAAACTTCGACGTGAGAAGGCAACAATCCAATCTCCTCCTCGAGCTCTCGAAACATGGCTATCTCTGGGGTTTCCGTTTTATCTATGCCTCCTTGAGGGAATTGCCAGGAATCTTCACCATAGCGTCTAGCCCACAACACCTTGCCACAATTATTGGTAAGAATAATTCCTACATTTGCTCTGTAGCCAAACTTATCAATCAATTTATTCTCGCTCTTTTTTACACATTTTTGTGTACAAGTTTCTTTTATTTTTCATTCTGATTTAAACTTTGATTGTCTCGCCAATTCACAAAAATTTAAAAAGATCTTTAAGGATTTTTAATGAATTTAACAATATTCGATCTTGATGAGACTCTAATAAATGTTGATAGCGATGTCGAATGGGGACGCTATTTAATTGATAAAAATTTGGTTGATCCTCATGAATGGGAATCAAAAAACGAAAAATTCTATTGGCAATACAAAAATGGTCAACTCGACATAAACGAATATCTAATATTCTCCTGCGAGCCCCTAAAAAATACTAACCTAGCACTATTAAAGACGCATCGGGATGCTTTCATTAACGAACGCATCAAACCAAACATTTTAAAGAAGGGTCAACAACTTATAGAAAAACATCGAAGCGAAGGAGACGAACTCTTGATTATAACCGCTACTATCGAATTTATAACAAAACCCATCGTCTCTCTAATGGGCATTGAGCAAATCATCGCACCTATTCCCGAGTTTTTGAACGGAGGGTATACAGGAAAAATCGTTGGAACACCAAGTTTCAGAGAAGGCAAATTGCTTCGTCTTCATCAATGGCTGAAGAAAAATAATAAAACTTTTGATGGAATGACCTTTTACTCAGATTCCCATAATGATCTTCCCCTTTTAAGTGCAGTAACTAAACCAATCGCTGTTGATCCCGATCCTATTCTTTTAAGAGAATCAAAAAAAAGGAACTGGGAAGTTATTAGCTTAAGGTAACTACATGCAAACCATACTAAGATTTTTGTTTCTGTTGATTTGTCTCTCGCTTGCTTCTTGTGAACCAAAAATCTCGGAAAAAAAAGATAAAGCGATGAACGAGAGAAAATTGAGCGAGATAATAAGCTTAGAACACAATAAGCTGTTAAAAGAAACAACTCAAAAAATAAGCCTTCTCGAAAAAAATACAAAAAAATATCTTGAGACTTTATCAGACGAGGACTATTTAGAATGGCAAAAGACCTGGCACTCTGCACACGAGTCCTTTATCGCAATCACTTTTCTTCCAATGAACGAGAATTTTTCTGAAATTGAAGCATGGCCTATTACCCCTGGTTTCATAGATTCGATAGAGAATTATCCATACTCAGGCATAGTCAATGATTCCACAATCGAGATAACACCAGACGTGTTGAAAGCTCAACACATGATAACTGACCCCAGCGAGATTTCTTTGGGCTTTCATGTTTTGGAATACTACGCATTTGGAAGAAAGAGGGTCGATTTAACTGGAACAGAAGAGGTTAACAAACGTAGACGAGCCCTAATATCTCTAGTTAGCGAGCTCCTAGTTAAAGAGATCAAGACCCTAGAAAAAGAGCCTCTTATGAAGATCGATATTAGTTATCCAGAGCTTATTACCCACATAAAAGATAGAGTACAAAGAATTCATATTGAAATACGAAGCACCGAGCATTGCGTTTTTAGCGAGAGCACAGGGGAGATAGTCAAATATCAACTAATGGTTTTTAATGAAATATTCAAGAATACGCTTAAGATAGACAAATATCTTGAAGAAATATCTTCCGATTCGAGTGACGAAATAGAATCCCTTCTAAAAGAGATTGAAAATTTAAATACAAGCACTCAAACCTCATATCTGGAAGGATTAATCCCTAGACTAATCAGAATAGAACAAATATTAAGCGACTTAGAGAACCTTAAGGGAGTAAGCTAAATCTAGCACTCTCGCTGTTTTTTCAATAATAGCTACAGTAAACGGGGGCCATACAGCGTCATTCCTGTGATAAAGGGTTGCCATTATGATTCGTATTTTTTAGAAACTAACTTAAGTTAGTTTCTAATCTCTTTAAAATCTCGATTTGGGTGGTTTATGGCAACAATTTTAAGAATGCTACTAGCTCGGGAAAAATTGTAGGGCAACGAAGAATAAAATAGTCAACTTATCAGTGAAATCGAATGCGATTATACAGAGTATGAGTTTTTTTCTCTTCGTGATCAAACGTGTTAAAAAAAGCCATAAGCAGCAATCGACATAGCAATACGCTTTAGATGATCATTCTCTTGTACATGATTCATTCCCAATGATCTAACGAGCTGGACACCTGGATTTGGAGAACCGTAAAATCTATGGAATGCTTCCATAGTCAGCCCAAACATCAACGCTTCTGAGCGTCTCTTTCGTTGATAACGCCGTAAGATCTTTTTATTTGGTAGACCTAATCCCTCGATTTTTGACAATGAGATCTCGTCTGCTAGAACCTCTGCGTCTGCAAGACCTAGGTTTCCGCCCTGACCTGCTAACGGGTGAATCGTGTGGGCAGAATCCCCGATCAAAGCGACTCCGTCTACGACATACTTTAAAGCATGTTTTTGTTGTAATGGGAAACAACGACGTTTAGTTGAAACCTCAAGTTTTCCAAGATCTCCCCGCGTTCTTCGATTTATTTCCTTTTCAAAATAATCGTCTGGTTGCATCCCAAAATCCTGTGGGGAAGACCATATTACCGCGTACCTACCAGATTGGGAGAGGGGAAGAAGCGCTAGAGGACCTTCTTTTCCAAACCACTGAAATGCAGCGCCTTCAATTGGTCTAGTAGCTTCCACAATGCAGACGTTGGCAGACTGGGCATAGGGATATTGCAACGTTTTCATTCCAAGAGCTTGCCTTGCAGCAGAATTTGGACCATCCGCTCCGACAAAGAGATCGCATTTCAAAAGATCTAGAGCAAATGGATATTGCCAAAAGATGTGAATATCTAAACTTTTTGCTATTTCTAACATTGCGTATCTGAGCGCATCCGCTTCGATTATGAAGCCCAAATAATCCTCCTGGAGAGCTTTAGAGGAGAACTTGACTCGCCCAATACCATCAGAATCATTGACAACTATTTCTTGGAAATTGGTTCTAGAAGAATCTTCTAGCCGGTCGAACACTCCCAAACTTTTCAGAAATCGAGCAGACCTTTTGTTAATAGAAATCACATTGGAAGACAGCCCAGAAGTAATGATGGGAGGCGCTGATTTATCAAACAAGGTTACATTTTCGCCACCTAACCTTGCCTTTATCGCAAAACTTAGACCCGATAAACCAGCGCCCACTATATTTATCTGCGACATACATAGCCTCTCTTCATAACTTAAAAACTTTTATATCTTCTTGGATCTCATTTCGGAGTAAACAGTTAGAGCTCCCACTCTCGCAAATTCCCTGAGCTGAGTGTAATCCGACTCGTTTTCATCACTGTCTCCAATATCTTCAGATATCTCTGAAATACGTCTAAAGTCTTGAATGGTTTCTTTTATCATCGCGTTCCCTAACGTATCTGAGATCACCCCACATTTTTCTGCAGCCGCAACAAAACCGGCACACCAGGCAGATAGCGCGATTACCTGCTCATTTAACGGACTTTCTTCATAAGGCAATGCTATCTCAAACTCGAAGTTTGAATACTCTCCCAAACTTTCGACACCTTGTTCTAAAACAGCTTTTATTAAAAAAGCCAATTCAGAGCTTAAAGAACAACCGAGGTAAGCCTCTAACCAAATATTTAATTCATCTAAGCTAAATTTCTGTCCCTTAGAGGAAATCATTCCTATGATCATTCCATGGAATTCAGAACAGTGACGATGTATGCCCTGAGCCTCAAAAACTTCTTTTATTTCCTGATAGATTTGCAATTTTATTTTCACATCACGAGCAAATATACTGACACAACCCTTGAATAAGGGTTCTTCACCGATTTATAGTGATATTACTTTCATCTTACAGAGCCGTCACGTGGAGATTCATCGCTTAGAGAAGAAAATTGAGGCACTCATCGCCTATTGCAGAGACTTGGAGAGCCAAAACTCGTTTCTAGAATCGGAGCAAAATAAATTGAAGAAAGAAAGAGCATCTCTCGTAGAAAAAAACCGAGCAGCAAAAACCAGGTTAGAACTAATGATACAGCAACTAAAATCGTTGGGAGATAATTAGTTGAGTTCATTTGAAACCATCACCGTATTAATACTCGGCAAAGAATACCAAGTCAATTGCCCAAAAGAAGATTCGACAGCATTAAAAAAAGCGGTCGAATACCTCAACAAAAAAATGGACGAAACGAAACAAAACAGTAATGCAATAGGAATCGACAGAATAGCAATCATGACCGCACTAAACCTAACCGATGATTTGATCAGAAAAGATATCCATATTTCTAAAATTACTGCAGAAAAAGATGAGCTTAGCAATCAATTAAACATGCAAAATACTATTATCGATTCGGTATCAGATAAAATTGAAAACGCTATGGAAAAGTTTGAAAAAAGAAAGCTCTCCTAGGCGAAATAGAGTTTGGCACCAGCTCGCTGGAGGCTATAATAAGAACGTTCCCTGGATTGTTTGCCAGTCGATATGTCCTCGACCCTTTATGCGACACCCAGGAGGTCTTTTTTATGACCTATGTGCATGTCCGCGAGTCGGAACGCCTTTGTTCATATGGAGACCACCGCCTTGAACCGCCGGGTTCAAGGGCCTATCCGAACAGCGGCATTTTGGGGAACCTGATATCAAGAAATGAAAAACGACTTAAGAACAGCGCTTAGAAAAAAAAGAGGTGTTATATCGCCTTTAAGACGCAGCAGAGATTCGAAAAAAATTGCGTTGCATATCCTGAATAGCACTGAACTTAATCTCGGTAACAAGCTAGGCCTCTACTTTGCCTTAAAGCACGAAGTCAACACGAAAATGTTAATTAATGCACTTTTGAATGTCGGGAAGAAAATTTTTTTGCCTGTGATTGAAAAAGAAGAAATATTTTTCGCTCGATACGACCCCAAGATAACCAGTATTACTGAAAACCGTTATGGCATAGGCGAGCCTTCTAAAGAAGATACGAAAATGGTTCCACCTGATTCCCTAGACACGGTCTTTTTCCCCATAGTCGGCTTTAACATCAATTTTTACCGCATCGGAATGGGTGGTGGTTTTTATGATCGGAGTTTTAAAGATCTCGAGGAAGATTCTCCAACTCGTATTGGGCTTGCATTTTCGTTTCAAAAGGTAACTTTTGAACCTGAAAGACATGATATTCCTTTATTTGCTATTTGCACTGAAGACGGCATCACCATCCGAGAAGAGGAAAAATAAGAATAGGCGAAAAATTTAGAAGAATAAGCTCCGATAAGAATTTTGCTATGATCGGAAGAGAGGAGATATAAATCTTTTTATAATGGCCGTTAGGGAAATTTTAAAACTAGGAAACCCAAATCTGCGTCAGAGAGCAAAAGACTATTGTTCGGAACTAATTGGGTCGGATATTTTTTTTCAAATCGTTACCGATTTGCGTGACTCCCTGCATCAAAGCGGTGGGATTGGACTAGCGGCGCCCCAAATAGACATACCATTTAGAATTTTAGTTATTGAGATAACTAACACCTCAACCAGATATGGAGAGATACAGCCTCTACCCTTCGAAGTCTTCGTTAATCCCGTTATATCTGTCATCGATCAAAAAAAACAAGGATTTTGGGAAGGGTGTTTATCAGTTCCCGGAATGATGGGCTACGTTGAAAGACCAAAAAAGATAAAGGTAGATTACCTCAACGAAACCGGGGAGGATAAGTCCGCCTTTTTTGAAGATTTTCTTGCTACTGTATTCCAGCACGAACTTGATCACTTAGATGGAACGCTGTACGTAGACAGAATTGCAGATCCAAAACTTTTTGCTTTCGAAGAGGAATATCGGAGGTTCCATGTTTAAAATGAGCTACTTAGGTGCCTTATTTTCCCAATAGAGCAGATACCCCCGGCAACGTTTTACCTTCCAAAGTTTCGAGAAAAGCTCCACCTCCAGTAGAGATGTAAGAGATCCCATCTAGAGCATCCGAAATTTCAATCGCTGAAATAGTATCGCCACCTCCAGCGATCGAAAAAGCGTTACTCTGTTTTATCGATTTTCCCAATTCTCTCGTCCCAGTAGAAAATTGGGATATTTCGAAAACGCCGAGGGGACCATTCCAAACGATAGTTTTTGCGTCAGACACTAATTCTCGATTTCTGGAAATACTTAACGGTCCAATGTCTAAAATATGATCTTCCTCAGAGACTGCATCTACTCTTTTTATCTTCGACTCAGCGGCCTCATTAACTTCTGAACTTACAACTACATCAACTGGAAGCACAATACGACCATGTTCCATGATCTCTTTTGCAATATCTATCATTCTCGGTTCATGCAAGGATTTACCTACGTTCTTTCCAGCAGCAGCTAAGAATGTGTTAGCTATCCCCCCGCCAACAATGATTAAGTCAACCTTACGGGAGAGACTGGTTAATACATTAAGTTTTGTTGAAACCTTACTCCCACCGATGATTGCTAAGAGCGGCCTTTTAGGTGACAAAAAAACTTTATCTAAAGCTCGAAGCTCTTTAAGGAGCAGCGGCCCGGCGCAGGCAACCGGCGAATATTTAGCCACGCCCTGAGTGCTTGCGTGAGCTCTGTGAGACGTAGCAAATGCGTCCATTACAAATATGTCGCATAGCGCTGCCAACTTGCGAGCCAAACTTTCATCATTAGCTGTTTCACCAGAATTTACTCGGACATTTTCTAAAAGCAATATATCGTCGTTTAGAAAGTCACAACCGTTTAAATAGTTGGACTCTAATCTAACTTTTAAGGAAGTCAGTTCTGCCAATCTTTTTGCAACCGGGCTCAAAGAGAACTGCTTTTGACTTTCTATGGGAGCCCCCTCTTTGGGTCTTCCAAGATGAGACATCAATATCACTTTCGCTTTTCTTTCGATCGCATATTCGATAGTTGGTAAGCAAGCTTTAATCCTGGCTTCGCTCGCGATAGAGCCTTCTTTTAGGGGAACGTTAAGATCTTGCCTGATGAGAACCCTTTTATTGGATATTTCAAGGTCAAAAATCGAAATCATTTTTGTCATCAAAGAATTCCTTCAACTGCCTCTTCTATGTTTGCTGAAGTGAATCCATATCTCGCGAACAATTGCTCCCCTGGAGCGCTTGCTCCGAAAGAGTCAATTCCCACGATTACTCCCTCCGGACCAATATACTTATGCCAAAAATTTGTGTGCGCAGCTTCAATCGCGACCCGCTTGGTAACGTTTGGAGGAAGAACACGGTCCCTGTAAGCCTTTGGCTGCGAATCGAAAATCTCGACGCATGGCATAGAAACCACTTGTATCGAAACCCCTCTTTTTGAAAATATCTCAGCAACTGCAACGCCAAGAGAAACCTCAGATCCGGTTGCAATAATTAGAATGTCAGGCTGTGAACCAACCTCGAATATGATGTAGGCTCCTCTTGAAATCTCGTTAATAGCGCTTTCTGTACGTTTTAAACTAGGCAGAGATTGTCGACTAAATACGAGGGATGTTGGGCCATCGATTCGCTCGATAGCAGCTTTCCAAGCAAAGACGGTTTCAACCGCATCACAAGGCCTCCAGACATTCATGTTAGGCGTCGTTCGAAGATTTGATAACTGTTCGACAGGCTGATGGGTAGGGCCATCCTCGCCTTGTCCTATAGAGTCATGAGTATAAACAAAAATATTAGGGATTTTCATGAGAGATGCCATCCGAACGGCATTCTTTGCATAATCCAAAAATACCAAAAACGTACCGGAAAAGGGCCTAAGTCCCCCGTGGAGAGCAATTCCATTAGAGATAGCGGTCATTCCAAATTCTCGAACACCATAAGAAATATAATTTCCAGAGGCGTCATCTCTGGTTAACGGATTTGCTTTAGACCAATCGGTGCAGTTTGATCCAGACAGATCGGCTGAACCACCCATTAAATTTGGTAGCATCGTAGTTAACTTTTCAATCACTAGCCTGGACGCGTTTCTAGAGGCCATCGGTTTCGCTTCTTTTTGCAGATCCCGAGCAAAGCTGAGAAGAGAGGAAGTCCAAGTCGAGGGAAGTTTACCGCTTAAATTTTCCTCAAACTCCCTCGCCAAATCAGGAAAAGCCTCTTTATATTGCGAGAACAATTCTCTCCATGTTTGTTCAGCGGCCTCGCCTTTGTCCCTGCAACTCCAAGCATCATAAATATCTTGAGGAATCTCAAATGGTTCCCAAGTCCAGTTGAGTTTTTCTCTGGTAAGGGTGACTTCCTCTTCGCCCAATGGAGAGCCGTGGCTCGATGCAGTGCCCTCTTTGTTTGGAGAGCCAAAACCTATGGTAGTTTTACAAATAATAAGGCACGGAGCATTGGCTCTTCGGGATTCGCTTATTGCTCTATCCAAATCATCCAGAGAATGGCCATCTATATCCTCTAAAACTTCCCACCCATACGCCCTAAACCGACTAGACGTGTCATCAGTAAACCACCCGTCAATATTGCCGTCTATAGAAATCTGATTTGCGTCATAAATACAGATTAGGTTGGATAGATTTAGAGTACCCGCGAGCGAAGCTGCTTCATGGGAAATGCCTTCCATAAGACATCCATCTCCAACAAAAACATATGTTTTATGATCAACTACCTTAAATCTATCCCTATTAAATCTGCTCGATAAAACTTTTTCGGCGAGGGCCATCCCAACTGCGTTGGCGAAGCCCTGTCCAAGAGGACCTGTCGTCGTCTCGATTCCAGGTGCTTCTCCATACTCGGGATGACCGGCGGTTTTAGAATCAAGCTGTCTAAAGTTTTTTAGCTGCTCTATTGACAAATCGTAGCCAGACAAGTGCAGCATGGAGTATAGAAGCATTGAACCGTGCCCATTCGAAAGCACAAATCTATCTCTGTCAGGCCATTTAGGATTATTTGGGTTGTGCTTGAGGTGATTTGTCCATAAGACTTCGGCAATTTCGGCCATTCCCATAGGAGCGCCAGGATGTCCGCATCCTGCCCTCTGGACAGCATCCATGGTTAGCGCTCGAATAGCATTCGCGTTTTTTGTTCCTTTTGGCATTGGGAAGCGCCTCTTGTTAAAACGACATTTTCTCTTACAGCTAGATAATCATCAATGGGGCAGCGCTGATAATGATAGCTTTTTATCTGATTCGTGAGAGATTATCGCTACGAATTGTGTGAATCTGATTGCACAAAGAGTAACATTAGCCTTTTTTTAGAGATCGTCGATGGCAAGAAATTCTATATTTACCTCAGAATCTGTGAGTGAAGGACATCCCGACAAGATGGCGGATCAAATCTCAGATGCAATTCTGGACGCCTTTATGGAGAAGGATACGAAAGCAAGAGTCGCTTGCGAAACCCTTGTAAAAACCGGCATGGTCGTTGTGGCAGGCGAAATATCATCATCTGCATCAATCGATGTGGAAGATATTTGTCGAAAAGTCGTTTGTGACATCGGATATAACAGCACCCAAAAAGGCTTCGACGGTAATACGTGTGCGATAGTTAACGTTATTGGCAAACAGTCCCAAGATATTGCTCAAGGTGTAGATGAGAGTTCCGAAAAAGATCAGGGTGCTGGCGATCAAGGTTTAATGTTTGGCTATGCTTCTAATGAAACCGATGTTCTAATGCCAGCGCCTATCACGTACGCGCATAGGCTTGTGAAAAAACAAGCCGACGTAAGGAAATCAGACCGAATTGACTTCCTAGGACCAGACGCAAAAAGTCAATTGACATTAGCCTATGATGAGGAAGGGAGTCCTTGTGGATTAGAGGCGATCGTATTATCCACGCAACACTCGGAAGGAATAGAGCAGAAAGTAATTGAGGAAGCCGTCGTTGAGGAAATTATAAAGCCCACACTCCCCTCTGATTGGTTCAACAAAAGAACGAAAATTTTTGTAAACCCAACAGGAAAATTTGTAATTGGTGGGCCAGTTGGTGATTGCGGACTAACTGGCAGAAAAATAATCGTAGACACGTACGGCGGCATGGCAAGACATGGCGGAGGGGCTTTTTCGGGGAAAGACCCTTCAAAAGTCGACCGAAGTGCGGCTTATGCCGGTAGATACGTTGCAAAGAATATTGTAGCTGCTGGGCTTGCAACTAAATGCGAAATTCAAATTTCTTATGCGATAGGTATCGCAGAGCCAACATCTATCAGTATTAATACCTTTGGTACAAATATGATAGCCGAGGATAGGATTGAAGAACTGGTTACTCTGCACTTTGATCTCAGGCCAAAAGGATTGATAAAAATGCTCGATCTTGAGAACCCAATATATAGAAAAACAGCAGCTTACGGTCATTTCGGCAGGGAAGAGGAAGGATTTCCCTGGGAAGTCACCGATAAGAAAGAAGCCTTGAGCGAAGCCCTACAGACCTAGTCCTAAAATCGAGCAAAAGCTGAATGGCTTATCGATTCAAATCAGGCGCTTTAGAGGCTTTTCTTCTAGCTCCAGAAAAGTTGACCACAAAAACACTTAGATTGGGTAAACAAGAACGTGAGGATACCAAGGTTCTTCGTCAAATCGGTTATCAAATTATCGCATATTGTTTTGCTAGAAGAAGAACAAAACTTGCATTTGGTGAAGGTTCTTAGAAAAAAAGAGGGTGACTTAGTAACACTTTTTAACGGAACGGGCCCCGAGTATTCGGGCAAAATTATAAAGACTAGCTTAAAGAGAACTGAGATTTTAATCACTAGCTTATCTCTCGAGACGAGAATGCCAGAGATGAAGATTCACCTAGGGATCTGTATTCTTAAAAAAGACGCAATGAACAGAAGTATATCTAAGTCTACAGAACTTGGAGTTTATGAAATTACTCCTATATTTAGTGAATTCTGCGCAGTTCCAGAAAAACTGATTCAAAAGCGGGTGTCTAATTGGCAAAAAATTGC
>CACFLG010000030.1 GCA_902567095.1 uncultured OM182 clade bacterium | reverse complement strand
ACCTATCGAGGAGTACACTAAGTGGGAAAACGTCAACATTATAATGGGGAAACCAGGTTCGGGGAAAACCGAAATAATAAAGCGACTTCTCGACCAAATTTGTCAGGAAGGAGACGAGGTACTGGTGATAGCCTTAGGAAATATTAATGATGACAAGAGCTTGATGTCTGTTTTATCAAGGTGGAAACATAGCTTCTTAGTTAGCGAGAACGCTTCAATATTAGATAAGGTTGCTACAATGAAGGGTTCCTTTAATCGAATATTCATAGAGGTTGATTATACCTTTACCCAAAAAGTAATTGAGCACTCGCTTATGAAAGAAAGTGCTGCAATGATTTGCAGCGGAGCGGATCAGATCTTCAATAGCGATGAATTCTTTTCAGAAACATACAAGATACAATCTCCGCTAATCCTCACTCGTCTAGATCTATGCTCTGACCTGCCTTCTGCGTTAAACTCTTTAGCGGACATTGGCGTGGAAATAAATGGCACGGCTACCGGGCCTTGGAAGTAAATAGGAGGAACAGTTGGTTCAATTTATTGGAGTCGCCAGCGGGAAAGGCGGGGTCGGCAAAACGACTACGGCCGTTAATATCGGGCTTGCTCTGCAAAGTTTAGGAAGAAAAGTTTCTTTGCTTGATGCAGATATGGGCCTGGCAAATGCTCAGCTGTTTCTAGGTGTCACACCAAAACTATCTCTTGCCGATTTCCTGTTTCATGATGCAAAGCTAGAAGACGTCCAGATCCCTTGTTTTGGCGGGATGACTCTGATTCCAGGCGCATCAGGGGACAGCTCGCTTGCCAATCTACCAACACCGAGCATAGCAAATCTTATAGAAAATCTTCGCAACCAAAGCTCTGATGACTACATGATATTTGATATTGCTGCAGGCATTTCTCACCAGAATACTGAGATGCTTGCTGCATGTGATCTGTGCTTAATAGTTATGGTAGACGAACCCTCATCGATAGCAGACGCTTATGGAGTAATAAAGCTGCAGAAAGAGAGAAAAAGCAATGCCTCAACCTTTCTTCTACCGAACCGTTCCAGAGATAGTGAATCAGGTCGGAAACTTTACGAACAGATGAACGGGCTTTGTATGTCTTTCTTAGGAGAGCCCATAGGGTTTATGGGAACATTGCTAGAAGACCCAGACATCCGAATGTCGATCATAAAAAGAGAACCATTGCCAAAGGCATTTCCTGGTAGCAGATCCTGGAAAAATTTCGTTGAAATATCAATGGCTGTGGAGAAAAACTTATAATTCATCATGACTATTCAAAATGATCCTGCTGTTCTAAGATTCAATTTCAATAAATAATTATTCTGGTTCAAAAATGACCATAGACCAGTATCTCCAGATTGCAAGTAAAGAAACGCTTAAACTAACGCCAGAACACTATTCCCTGGTCAAAAGGACAGCGCTTTATCTAAAAACTCGCCTCCCAGCAAATATTGAAGTCGAAGACTTGATGCAATCGGGACTTGAAGGGCTAATGCAGGCTTCCAGCTCTTACGATGATGCTAGGGGAGTTACTTTTGATCAGTTTGCTAGGACACGAATTCGGGGAGCCATGCTCGACGAGGTGCGCAGACTCTCTCCTGCGACACGGACCACCATTAATATAAAAAGAGAACAAAACGCAGCAATAGCCCATCTTTCAAATCATCTTGGCCGAAACCCTACTAGCGCGGAAGTTGCGGTATACCTAGGAAAAGATATCGAGACTTATGAAAAAGAAAGGCTGATAGCTCAGGGAAGCGACTCAGTGAGCTCCGATGCAAGCCCAGATTTGGTTCCAGATCAATATGACGAGGCATCTGAGCCATTAAATGTTTTAGAAAAACAAGAGACTCTCGATGAGCTAAAAACGCTGATAGGAGATCTTCCCGAGCGCTCTCAGTTAATATTGTCTTTGTACTACGTTGAGGAGCTAACCCTCAAGGAGATCGCAGACGTAATTTCAGTCTCTGAATCAAGAATAAGCCAAATCCTTACCGAGACAGCAACAAAGTTAAGAACGAGGCTTAAATAACCATGGCTCTGTTCAAAGGACTAAAAGAAACAAAAGAACGAAAAAAAGCCAAATCTTTTTACGAGCAAATGCCAAAACTTAGTGGCGATCCTCGTGAAATAAGAAAGCTGAGAGCATTAATTAGCGCAAGATTGACGGGCTTCATTGATATGACTTTCATTGAGGGAGCCAAGGACATGGAGCGTTTTCAAGAATCAGGGGCAGCGGGCATAGATTCTGGTGGCTTTTCGAGTGCCTATAAAGCAGTAAAAACCGTGGGCGGCCTAGTTATAGTTTATCTTCCTCAGAAATACACAAATTTTTTCTATGATTTGGGTGCTAGATATCAGTCTGCACATTTGACAAAAATTCGAGTTATTGCGCTAGCAGACGACACCTCAAAAGAAATTTCTCAAATTCTTAACCTAGATAATGAATTATCTCCCTTGGGGTTTTTGAGGATTGAAGCCGAGAACGAAGAGACAGAGTCTAGTTCAGATCAAGATCAAGGCGAAATCGGAGAAGACCCTGGCAGTAGTTCCTAAGCTAAGATGACTTAACTAGAAGTAACTCTTTAAAAAGCCCCGGCTTGTCTAAAAACCCTTTATCCCCACAGCCCCTCTAACCCTTCGCAAAACAGGAGCAGCAACCGCTCTCGCTTTTTCAGCTCCCTCTTTTAAAGTAATTTCGAGGTAATGGCGGTCCAATACGATTCTCTGATATTCCTCGCGGAATGGCCTCAACCTATTATCAATAATTTCAATAAGAACTTCCTTGATTTTACCCCAACCGAGTCCCTCTTCGTAGCTCCGACGCATATCCTCGATTTCCTGAGCACTTCCGAACGCTTTCAAGATTTTGAATAAATTGCAGCCCGATGGCTGCTTTGGCTGACCAGGCTCCAATGAATTAGTTTTAATTCGCTTAATGAGCTTACTCAAATTATTTGTATCGGTAAAAATTGGAATTATGTTCCCATAGCTTTTGCTCATTTTCCTGCCATCCAATCCAGGAATAATGCCAGCTTCGTCGCTAATCTGATCCTCAGGAATAGTAAAAATCTTTCCATAGTGGTGATTAAATCTGTTAGCTATATCTCTAGTCATCTCTAGATGCTGCTTCTGATCATTCCCGACAGGCACTAGATCGGCATTAAACATAAGAATGTCAGCGGCCATCAAAATAGGGTAATTGAATAAGCCCATGGTTATTCCGCGATCCGGGTCAGCTGAACCCTCTTGATCATTATTCGCCACAGCCGCTTTATAGGCATGAGAGCGGTTAAGCAATCCCTTGGCTGTGAGACATCCAAGAACCCAAGCCAACTCCATGATTTGTGGTACATCCGACTGTCTGTAGAAAGTAACTTTTTTAGGATCTAGACCGCAGGACAGCCAGGTAGCAGCTACCTCAAAGCTTGAACTATGCGTAAGCTCGGGTTCGTGGTTTTTTATCAACGAATGGTAATCTGCCAAAAAAAGAAAGGAGTCCGTGTCTTTCGATTTGCTCGCTTCTATTGCGGGCAAAACTGCTCCCACTAAGTTTCCGATGTGGGGAGTACCACTAGTCGTTACACCAGTTAATATTCTTTTCTTATCTTTCAAAACTTGAATCCAAAACGGAGAAAAGGATTCTTTTCAACTAAAGGCATTCACGCCCCCGGTAAAGTCGTATTTGAACGTAGGATTTCCAGATATGGTTCCATCAGCATGGACTATATGGGTAGAGGAGCTAGACCAATCGATGAAATCATTCACCGTTAAATTCCCTATCCTCTCTGAATTTGGATCAGGTTCCGAGTGATTTTGAAGAAGAACCTCAGTATCTCCCTCAAAAATTCCAACAGTCTCAAAACCTTCCGGACAGTCACTAAAGGGAGTATGAAATGAGCCCGCGGCTTCGTAAGAAAACATGCCAGTCAAAATTCGACTCTCAACTGGGTTCTTAGACTCACGATATCCGTACCAACCGCGCACTGTCCAAGCCATGGCTCTGCAGATATGAAAATGTGAGGGGAAGTCTGGAGCGCCCCCATCCATCTTATAACTAAAAGCTACAGTGTTAGTTGGCTCATGAACTGTTAACACCTTAAAGTAGGATCCCTCTCCTACCTCAACCCATTTAAGATCTTTCATTTGAACGTCTGCAGTAATCTTTTCCATAGCTTGAAAATTAAGACCCATCGCCATCTCCCAGTTCGCTATTGATTCTTTAGACAGATTATTGTCTATATTTCTTCTTCAGGACACAACGAATGATTTTTTTTTCTTCCAACAGATTCTGACTAAGCCCCCTTAACACGTCTCGCATCTTTGTCCCAAAACGGCTCTCGCAGGATCTTCCTTTGCACCTTCCCAACAGGACTTTTAGGAAGCGATTCCGTCTGAAAAATGACCTTAGTTGGTTTCTTGTAAGAACCTAGTCCATCGCTGCATAGATTTATTATTTCTGACTCAGTAACTTCGACATTCTCTGGTATCACGCAAACTGCGATTGGGGTTTCGCCCCATTTTTCGTGAGGCCCTGCGAAAACAGCTACTTCAGATACTTCCGGGTGATTTAAAATAATATTTTCTAGCTCCGCTGGCCAAATGTTAAAGCCGCCCGAGATAATCATGTCATCCTTTCGATCTAAGACGTATAAGTATCCATTCTCATCAAGCTTCCCAATGTCTCCCGTCAAAACGAATCCATCGGATGAGATCCGCTCATTGGTCGCTTCTTTGTTTTCCCAAAACTCAATCATTTGTCCGTCGCATTTAATGGCAATTTCACCTTCCTCTCCCATAGGCAGATTAATCTCAGGATCATTAGTGTCACGAATTTCTAGATAAGCAAACGGCAGAGCACGTCCAGCTGATCGAAGAGGATTCGATCCCTCTACTGAAGAAAACCATTCATGTGGACCCATCATGCAAACCGGTAAGGCCTCAGTTTGACCATAGCCTTGATAAAGGACATCACCAAACACCTCGCGACCAAGCAAAGCTGTCTCGTCAGCTATCGGCGCGCCCCCAATCTGGATAACTTTTAAAAAAGGCAAATCAGTATTCTTAGCGCTCGAACAGCGAACTAAGGAATTGAGCATTGACGGAACGAGAAACATGTAGGCTACCTTTTCTCGATCCATAACCTCCAAAACCTTATCGGGGTCAAACTCCGTTAGCAGGAGGTTCACTCCTCCTGAAAGCCAGGTTGGAGTGAAAAGGTAACCACTTCCATGGGAAATCGGGCCGACATGCAAACAAACGTCTCCCGCTGTCATTGGAGGGAAATTGTAAAACCAATCCCTTCCCGCATTAATCCAGGTCTTGTGGCTATAGGCTACTCCTTTGGCTTTACCCGTAGTTCCGCCTGTATGCCGGATTATGTACCAATCATCAGGATCAATGCAGATAGAAGACTCAACCTCTGAGAAACCATTCAACCAGTCCTCATAACTCTCATCTCTGACTATCAAATGGTTGACCGCTTTAGTTACGGCCATTGCCTCGCGCAACTCACTCTCGTATTTTTGGCTAACGATCACTGCTCTCGCGCCCGTTTGATTAATCATATGTGCATGACTCTCAACCGAATTTCTGGCGTACAAAGGAACTCTAACGAGTCCAGCGATTGCAGACCCCAAAAAAAAGTCTTGCGCCTCTACGCTGTTGTCCTCAAGCACAGCTACACGATCTCCAGAAGAAAGCCCCATGGACAAAAAACCATTAGCCAACCTAACGCCTCGATTCCAAGCCTCTGCGTAGGTTAATCTCCTATCACCCGCAACTATCGAGATTCTGTTTGCGTTGTATTCCGCTGATTGGCGCATGAGCCCTGTTACAGTGATTCCCTTGTTCTTAATTTTCATTGGCTGGTCCCCTCATCCACTTGCGCACTCTTAAAAAAGTTAGGCTGAAACATGTCCCTAGTGTCGGATAGCAAAACTGCATCTTTATTTTTCTCGCGTCTAGCGAGATAATATCACGCACTAAGGAGAACAAACTATGAGCAAACATTCGGCCCTCGATACTTTCGGCAGGTCAGGCAATCCCTTGATACGATCCGATATTTTTTCTCGACAAACTTCATCGTTGCATGAAAGAATGACTTTGCAAGGCGCCGTAGATAAAACTGGAATACTGCTTTTTCTTACAGTGCTCACGGCAGCGTTAAGCTGGAATATTGATAGTCCAATGATGGGTTTAATCTCTGGGCTTGGAGCTCTGGCTGCATTTATAAGTGGTATCGCTACATTCGGTTTTTGGTTTTTTTTCATTGGATGGATTATCAAGCCTCGCCCTCATCTCGCTCCTAAGACCGCTCCAATATATGCTTTGGGCATGGGATTCGGCATTGGAATAATGTCGGAACAAGCAGAGATGATGTTTCCAGGAATTGTTATACAAGCTGTCTCGCTTACCTTCTTCGTTGCCGCATCTCTGCTCTTTGCATACAAGAGTGGTGTAATTAAACCCAATCAAAATTTTCTGTTGATTATTTTCTCCGCCACGGTCGGCATTTTTCTCACTTATATAGCAAATCTTATCTTTTCGGCTTTCACAGGCACTTCGTTCTCATTTCTGACCGATAATGGCGCTTTTGGCATCGGTATAAGTCTATTTGTAGTAGCAATCGCTGCTTTGAATCTGGTTCTTGACTTTGACATCATCGAGCAAGCCCATGAACAAGGAGCTCCGAAATATATAGAGTGGTTTGGAGCTATGGCGCTGGTGGCCACTCTAATATGGCTTTACATAGAGATTTTAAGACTTCTAATGAAATTACGCAGTAGGTGAAAATGAGTTTTTTGACTGGGTTTTTAGGAATACTTGGGATAATTTCTTTTATCTCGTTCTTTTTTCTGATGCGATTTAGGGCCTCATCAAAACAGACAGACAGATCCGATCGAATTAAATGGTCTTCATACATCCCTTATAGAGAAAATAGCACAAAGAAAACAAGAAAAAACGAGAACTCTAGTCAAGATGCGGACTTCGAAAATTAAAGTACGCTACTCCCCTGAAAACTAAATTCAGATGAATAAGTAGGATGCGCGATTTATAACAAAGCCTTAACTACTCGAACTAGTTCTTTCGACCAGGCGACAAACCCAGCATCTGCGAAAGCGTCCAGCACTCATTTCCCCAGATGGGTTCCGAAGGCAGAAGAGACAGCAGCTCCAAATGATGACTCGACAACGGCAAAAGCAATTAACGAGCTAAACATTTTTTAACCTTTACATGCTGAAATCGAATATTTTTATCAACCACTTTTCCCAAAACTAACCGTTTGCATAAAGACGGCACTAGCACATTTATTACCAAAATTCTTACTCCTATCAAGCAATCTAGTGTAAATTTAGTGCTTATAGTGCAAGGAGGCAAAGGGATGAGCGCTCTTAAAATTCTCGCTAGTATTACTAAAATTCTTTTCACGGCTTTGGTTTTCTTTCTAGTCGGTTGCAGCGATAAAAGTATCGGCCCAATAATAGAGGTCGAAAAAGAGGTGCCTGTGGAGGTAGAGGTAGACTCCTCCTCGCTAAACTTTGGAAGCAATATTAACTCCGGAAAAATTCAAGTCACGATCACAGCAGCTCCTGGGCTAGGGGTAGATGCTGACACTCTGACTGAGACCGGAGATAACAACAGCCAACAAAACGCTCAGCCTATAGCTACTGATTCGGCAATTTCAGGATTCGCTGACAGAGAAACAGATGCCATTGATTGGTATTCGGTTTCGGGAGTATCAGGGAAATCAATACGTCTGGATATTGACACTGAATCGGAGGAGAACGATCTTGACCTCTACCTATACCAAGATTTCGGTGATGGAACTGCGGAATTGGTTGATGCTTCTCTTAGTGTAACTGCCGTTGAAAGCCTTACTTTCCCGCAAGATGGCAACTTCCTAATCGAAGTTAACGTGTTTAGTGGTAAAGCCGCATATTTTCTGTCAATAGCAGATTCAGATGGCGGGGCAGGAAGCAGCAGCGGAACCCGACTATCAAGTCTTGCGAGCTCGTGTGATGGCGCTAATAACTGCAGTAAAGCCCGGGCCGGTCAATGGATAATGACCACTTCCTCAACTTTTTCAAAAGAGATGGCCACAGCGTCAAAAACCCAAATCTCCTCAGCTCAGGAAACTATGATAAACGCAATGGGTATGACTTTAGATGGAGGCGCTGGGACGAGCCTACTTAAAACAGGGATGCAAGACTACTCCGCTCAAGGTTGGGTAGATTTAGCAAAAAGTGTTGGACAAGCCGCTGTCCCTTGGTCAACTGAAGACTCTGCTGCGCTAAAATTTAATTCAGAGGATGCAAACCAAGACGCCATCCCTGACCAACAAGAGCTTTTGCTCACGGTCTTAATCGGAAAGCGAATTGACAGTGACTCTTCCATAACTTCACTGCAATCCGTGGGGATTAATTTCACAAGAACATTGAAGGCACTACCACGTGACAATGCCTCCCTAATCGCAGAGCAGTTTGCCTCTCATTACTCGCTTATAAGGTTAGAAGAAGCATGGGACAGCAACATTAATAACGCTCGAGGGCTTCAAGATGTCCTTGTCGCAGTATTAGATACTGGTATAGCTCCTCTCACCGGTCCAGAGGCACATCCAGATTGGGCCGATGTAGATGCAGACGCGTCAGATTCAACTGGTAAATTACGATATGGGTTCGATTTCGTCTCAGAGGCTGACATTGATGGCGACGCTACCCCGGGGATAGATTCTGACGCGACAGATATAGGCCCGGCAGATAACACTTCGTTCCACGGAACCCACGTGGCGGGGACAGTAGCAGCACCTACTGACAACGGAATTGGCGTGGCAGGCGTTGGGAGATCGGTTTCTATTATGCCTCTTAGAGTTTTGGGAAACTGTGGTTGCGGTTCCACATTTGATATTCTGCAAGGAAATCTATACGCAGCGCAACTGCCTAATGAGTCTGGCACGATTCCAAATGAGAGAGCTGACATCATAAACATGAGTTTGGGTGGAGGAGGTTTCAGTCGAGTAGCGCAAGACGTTTACACTGATGTGAGGGCTCAAGGAGTAATCATTATCGCCGCGGCTGGCAATGAATCTACGGATGAGCCAAGCTATCCGGCTTCCTATGAAGGGATAGTATCCGTCTCCGCAGCCTCTCATGGAGGCGGAGGGAGACCCGCCGATGTAGTGCTCGCACAATACTCTAACTTCGGTGCCACTGTAGATGTCTCTGCACCTGGAGGACAGTCCTTCGCAGACGCGAACGGAGATGGGATTGGGGACGGAGTACTCAGCACCGTTGGGCTCTCGCTAGACGCATCAGGCTACGCTCAATTCAACGGTACTTCAATGGCCGCTCCTCACGTCGCAGGAGTAGCGGCTCTGATGGAATCAGTACACCCCAATTTGACCCCCGACGAATTTGATGAGGCTCTAAACAACAGAACCATTGTGCTAGACGTTGGGCCAACAGGAAGAGACGACTCATTCGGGATGGGTCTCATTGACGCATTTAACGCCGTTCGTATTGCCGAACAACTAGCTGGCATCTCTCCAACACCGCAGCCAAACGAGCCGCTCCCGCAACCAGCAGAACCAACAGCAAACGCAGTGACCAGGCCTACTTCATTAGATTTTGGTTCCGGGCTTCTAAGTTTAAATTTTGAAGTAAGAAATTCTGGCGATCCAAACAGCCAAATAAATCAGGTAAACGTATCATCAAACTCCGAAGCCCTTCTTATAAGGGCTTCAGATATCCAAGCAAGTGGATTAGGGACCTACACAGCTACAATCGAACGCAGTCTTTTGTCTGACGGTTCAAATCAGCTAGAAATAACGGTTAACACCGATGCGAATAATATTTCAGTACCAGTTAGCGCATTCAGGACAGGGGGCGGCGAAAGCGGAAGCGTTGGAAACCTCCATGTAGTATTACTTGACGCCTCGAGCCTACGACAAAAAAATTGCTCGCTGCTAAATTCGCAGGGAGGAGTCTACTCTACTGAGTTTGAAGACGTGGAAACAGGAGATTATTTTGTTATAGCAGGAACTGACGCTGACGGTGATGGCCTTATTTGCGGTCCCTTTGAGGCATGTGGTGCTTACGAGAGCTTGAGTAATATAAGTCAAATCACCGAAGAATCCGTAGAACTAGCTGTGACTTACAGTCTCTTCGATCTTTTCCCATCTGGTCAATTTCGTGGTTGTAATTAAAAAGCTCTTAACGGTTAATAAAATCCGTTATCTATTTTGATTTTTTAATGGCAGGCAACACCATATTTTTTCAACCGATAGTAATTGTATGGCCATGGCACTAGAAATCCTGCTATTAGCATCAAGGGGACTACCCACCAGACAAGAACACCTCCGGCAAATACTAAATCAACTGTGTTCATGGCCACCTCCATGGCAACCATAGAAATAAAAGACATACCCATTGCCGTTTTTAGTGCGTCCGAAAAGGTCATTTGACGAGAAAGTATAAAGGTTTCAAGCAAGATAGAGGTAATCAATCCATTAATAATTGCCAGCGCCATTACACCCATTATTGGGAAAGGAATCCCACTCAATTGGAAAAACAATATAGTGCCGAAATCTCCAATAGAGCACCCCAACAAGCACCATAAAGTATTGCTAGCGGACTTTTTCCACGTGCTCTTACAATCCCAAGAGATAGTTTTATAAAACAACTCAGGCATGTTTTCTCTTCATATCAATACTTTAAATAGATTCCGATAAACCTATAACCTTTCGCCTTTTTAACAATAAGACTCTGAGGCCTTGGAACGGGTTTTTCTAAACGTCCAACTAAGCCCGCTGACACAATAGGTTAATCCAGAGAACGTCAGAAATTCAAATCTTTATCCATCCTCCGTCCCTCAGCATTGAGAGCGAAAGACTCAACATTATAATCGAAACAGAAATATCAACCAGCCTCCACATCCAGGCTCTCACTACAAATTTGCCGAGAAAGACGCCGAAATAACCCAGCAAAAAAAAGAAGAACACACTCGCGAGGCATGCACCGAGGCCGTAATATGCTTTTTCCATCCCCGAAAACTGAATTGAGATCGTCCCAATCAGTAACACAGTATCAAGATAAACATGAGGGTTGCCAAAAGTCACAAAAAAGAGAGCTCCAAGGGTGCGGCCAAAGCTTGTATGACCAAGCTCATAGTTTTCTCTCTCGATATAAGGGCTTATAGCTGATTTAAGCTTAAAGATTGCGTAAACAAATAACCAAGCCGCCGCAAATGCTAGCGCCTCAGCTTTATAGCCCCCGAAAGAATCCTCAAAATAGGATATCCCAGCGATGCCAAGCGATATCAAGGCAAAGTCCGCTAAAGAACAAAATAAAACAATCTCAAAAACGTGACGTCTCATCAAGCCATGATTTAGCACAAAAATATTTTGAGCGCCGAATGCAATAATCAAGGAAAACCCGACGAGCAATCCGGTTAAAAAAGAATGTACTATCATTTAGACAACCCTTGGGCCTCTCAAATAAATCAATAAGCCAAGCTATTCAGCTTTTAGATTTATCCCATAGCCAACTGCAATAATTTAGCAGCACCGCTATTTTTTTCTCTCCCTATCTTGCTGCTTGAGAGAAGCTTTTAGAGCTTGTTTCTTTTACGTTGGTATATTTAGTTCGATCGCAGTCATTCTAGACGCAGCGCTTCTTAGATCTTCTTCTAGTGGTTTACCTTGTTTGTATCTAACCTTTGCGAAAAACCCATCGACTCGGCTATGCTCGCACAGCGAAGATAGGTGCGCCTTAATAAGGTCATTATTTTCGGATTCGATTTTTACAAAAACGTTTATTAACTTCCCGCGAAAGAGGATCTCTATTTCTTTGACCGAGACAAGGTTCCTCCACCAAAGATTGGGTCGGTCAGTAACGCAAACTATCCGGCCCTCTGAGCACTCAAAATAACTTACCGGTATATAATATTTTTTTCCTGTTTTTCTTCCCTTGACGCCGAGGACAAGAACGCTTCTGCTAATTAACGGATGAAATAGTGATCTTGAAATCGAAACTACTAAAAAATTCAGAACTGCCCACATTTTACTACCTATCGATTTGGCCAATGAATTTGTATCAAATTAACGGGAAATACTCAAAATCGGACTCCTGATTTTAACAGAACAACTAAGATATTTTACTTAGACGTGTTTAAGATTGGCCTCTATCGCTCCAGTATCTTCTTAATAAACGCTACCTCGTCTTCATTGAACGCACTCCCGTCTTTTCGAAAAATATCGTGAAACCAGATTTCTGGCTCGGGAAGATCCTCGTGGTCTTCTAGAAACACTTTTTCTTTTTTAAGCTTCTGCAACTGTTGAACGGATGACCAAGGGAAGTGAGTCTGACTCTTTCCAGCCACCAGACCCCAATTATAACAACCCACCATATTTTCTCTAAAAATCGGCAAGCTGAATTCGAAAGTGGTGCCCAGCTCCCTTGCCATGTACTCAGTACAAATCACGGGTCTCCCGAGCTTTTTCAGTCTGACTATACTCTCAAGCAACTTGTCAGATTCATATTGATGGAAAGTAATAATGTCCGATTTTTCCTGGTTATATTTAATAATCTCGCTGCCTACCGAGCCGTCAAGGCAAGACGTTAGGGGTTGGCTTGGACGCACTTCCTGCGCCCAAGCCCAAGTATGTTTAAGAAGGGTCAAAGATCTTTCGCCAACAGGGAATTGTCCAGGCTCGTTGTATATGTCCCACATCAGAATCCTATCATCGTCCTTATATTCATCCATTACTTCCTGGACAAACATACGTAGTCTCTCGAGCTCATGTTTTTTGACTGTGTTGTCAAAAATCTCATGGACTATTAAGAGCCCTGGACTTTGTTTCCAACCAGAATTATGAACTCCTCTGACTGGTTTTGGTTGAATCCCTAATTTCGGATAAGCGCGATGGCAATCATCAAAAAAAACCAAAATAGGCTTTATTTCGTGTGAGACGCAAATATTCAAAACTATATTAAGATGATGTTTCAAGCTGTCTCGATCGTTCCAAAGGAGGTCATGCAGATAAATTCTGAGGCTGTTGAAACCTAGATCTCTTGCGATAGCAATCTCACGCTCTATAGTCTCTTCATCGAAAGTTTCTTCCTGGAACATTTCTAATTGGTTAATGGCGCTGCTGGGGATAAAATTACACCCGACCAGCCAGGCCTGCTTCTCATACCAACTATTCGATTGATTAATATCCCAAGTCATAGATTGAATTCTTTTCTAAATTAAATAAAAATTTTAATCAACTTTATCTGCTAAAAACTGTTCTATCCTCTCACAAACATCTGCGACCTCGACCATCTCCATTGCTCCAGGACTTTTAACCTTCTGTCCCCATTTAACCTCTTCTGGAGAAACACCGCAGTATTCAGATAAAGTTTCGGGGTATTTGTTCACCGACAAGTTTATTGAGCAATAAGGACCGCTCCGTTCCGGATTGCTCATAGCATATAGCCCGATAACTGGCGTTCCCATTACTGTCGAGACATGGGCTGGACCTGAATCGGGCGAGATAACTAAATCCGACAGCTTAACGAGGGCAGCCATCTCTCGAATCGATGTCTTTCCTATCAAGTTAACGACTGTGTTTTGAAACTCCGCCTTATCTAGTTGCTCCGAATATCTCATCTCTATCGAGGAACGACCTCCAGAAATAATCACTTGGAATCCTCTGCTCTCGGATAAATACCTAATTATTTCGATATATCGTTCAATCGGCCAACTGCGATTATATTTATCGCCATACCTCTGACTACTACAAGGACTTATTAAACATACCTTTCGATCTGTAAAAATGTGTTCCTTTACTAATTCTTCTTCAGGCTGAAGTCGCAGAGGTTTCCATGAAGGCTTATCTTCGTTAATGTCAAGATGGGTAAGAAACCCAACCATTGCATCAGCAACATGCTGGTTACTCACTGCCTCAATATATTCATTACAAAACCAATTTTGCTTATCCCTTGCCCGGGCTTTGTCATACCCTATTTTTCGCTCAGCTCTTATCGCCATACTGATAAAATTGGCGGAAGCCGAGGCGTGAAGGTTGATTAAGACATCAAATATTTTTTTCTTTTTGTCAAAAAATATGTGTAAAAATGATTTCAACAGATTCTTTTTGTCTACGATTATGAAGTCGACATTTGGGATATCTCTAAAAAGCTGATATTCGTTTTCGCTTATAACCCAGGACAAACTAGACTCCGGGAACTGACGCTGAAGAATCTGTACAACAGACAATGCATGGCAACAATCACCTAATGCTGATAGCCTTAAAATACATATATTTTTCATATTCTCAGCTTAAAAAAAAAATATAGGTTATGGCTACAAAAATTATTCGAAATAAGAATTCTTTTGTTCTTTTGAATGAAGACCTATCCAATATAAGTGAAAGTATTTTCGCTTATTTCGAAAACAACCAAGAAATAACCTCAACCAGAAAAAAAACCGGACGTGGAACCGTCACATTTTTTCGAGACGGTCAATTGAATTTGGTCCATAAAACGTATCGAAGAGGAGGGCTAATTCGAAAACTTATATCAAATTTTTATCTCTGGACGGGATTGACGAGGACGAGGGCGTATATAGAATTTGTCGGTTTAAAGACCATGCTTGAGCTTGGATTGTCGGTTCCAAAACCGGTTGCTGCAAGAATTGTTCGGCAAGGCATTTTTTACAAAGCCGAACTCATTACCCAGGAAATAGAGAACGCAACGACCTTCGGAAAAAATTTAGCCGTGAACAATCTCTCAACGGAATTGCTAGAGCGGTTAGGCCGCACAATCAAATCCTTTCATCGTAAAGGTTTCATGCATCCAGACCTCAACATTGAGAATATTCTGATTGACAGCTCAAAACAGATTTTTTTTCTAGATTTCGACCAGGCTCGGCCCTTACAACCAAAAAAAATACAAGCTAGTAGCGATGTAGAAAGGTTTAAACGCTCAATCAAAAAGTTTTGTTTAAAAAGCGGAAGGGATTTCCCCAAGGTTGAATGGGAAACAATCCTAAAATCCTATGACGACAAAGCACATTAAGAAATCTGTTGTTTTTCGCTCTCTTAACCAAGTTTCTTTCTTTTAGTTTTAGATCTTTGACCAAGATTTACCCAGTCAGCTTTGAATTAGCGCAAACTCAGGGTTTATCTCAAACGCAGCAACAAAGTCATACGCTTTGCTTGAGTCGGCGTCGTCCCCGCCCTGCCAACCATGCCATCCGTATTTAACCGCGCCATTGGGCCTCAAAAGAGGCTTGCCCTCTGTTTGATCAAGTTCGAAATAGGGCCCATGCTCATCGCCTCGCTTCATTACGTCTAACTTGATTATTTTACCTTTTTCAGTTGCTTGAAACATTCCTCCCCGCCCAGTACCTGAATTAATGACCCAATGGACCTCGGCAAACGCGGGCATTTCCTCGGTGGGCGCACCGGCATGGTTATGAGTTGAGAGGTTTACTCCCTTTCCACAACTCCAAAAATTAACATATACAATTTCGCAACCATTTCGATCTAGCAAATGGAAACCGTCCATCATATGGCAGTCTTTGCCATTGAAGAAATCGGTATAACGACTAAACTTTTCTTCAAACGATCTCCATTTCAAGGCTTGGGAATTAGGACCCGAAAAATTTAGCTGTCTCATCTCAGTTAAATTATCAAGTGCCTCCTCACTTTCTAAAAGAACTGCAACCAGAGCGCCCTCTTCACCGGCGGAAATCAATTTTTCTTTCAAATGAGTATTTCTGATCGCGAAAGGTTCCGCGAAACAAGCTAACGAAGGGATCTCCAATTTTCCAGCAATAACCTTTAGATAGGTTTTCCCCTCAACCAAAGACATCGAAGCTAATGGCCCCAAACAAACGAAATTAAGCCTCATTCCTGAGATTTCCCAAGATTCAGAGACCTGAAGCTCTTCACGACCATCAAGATCGAAAACTAGGTCCAGTCCACCTCTTTTCTGGTTAACCGTGCTAAAAACATTATTATCGTTTACTTTTGAATTCAAAATAAAAACCTTGTGTTTTGTTTTTAAAATTTAAAAGAGGAAACAACAAATAGTCAAATCATGGATAGAGGAAAATGCTAATTATTTTAAAAATGGAATTTATCTATCTCATTGCA
>CACFLG010000029.1 GCA_902567095.1 uncultured OM182 clade bacterium | reverse complement strand
GCGACGATTCCACAGAAACTTTTTCAAGGTTTATTTCGGAGGCTTGGTGGCCGTCAATAGTTGGGTAATTTCTGAGTACAACACCCTCAGCTTTCGCATCGACTAAAAATAAAGTGATTCCGTCCTCGTCAACTCTACTTCCAGAGGTCCGAGCGGGAACGACTAAATAATCTGCAGAAGGCCCCCCTATCACCACGGCTTTAAATCCGTTGAGAACAAATCCGCCGGCGCTCTCTTTACCCCTTGTCTCGACATCACTTAAATTAAATCTCGCTTGCGGCTCCACAAAGGCTAACGCAGCGAGCTTCTCTCCTGACATTATTGCACTCAGGACGTTTGATCTGACTACCTCTGACTCACTTTTCTCAATTATCGATCCTGCTAAGATAATGCTTGCCAGATAGGGTTCGACGACCAAACCCTTACCAAACTCCTCCATCAAAATCATAGTTTCCACTGCGGTACCACCAAAACCACCGATTTCTTCAGGAAAGGGAAGCGCTAGCCATCCTAGCTCAGCAAAATTTTTCCAGTTCTCCCTGCTAAAGCCCTCCTCTGAACCTATCAAGCGCTGGCGATCCTCAAAGGAGTAACTATTTTGAATGTAACGTTGAACACTATCTTGTAATAGCGACTGTTCTTCTGAGAGAGAAAATTCCATGCAGGACCCTTTTTATTCGATAGAAAAACCTTTCGAAAAGATCATAAGGATAACTAAGGAAGTTTTCAACAAACTCAGAAAACTTTGAGCTTTCTGAGCTTTTTTTTGGGTTTCCGAGTGGTAACGAACTAACTCTGCTCAATACGAGCAATGTCGTGATGCTCGTCTAGAACGATTTCAATATTTGCCCTACCCGACAAATCTTTATCGATCCAACGAACCAACCTTTCAAAATGAGCCAAGAATTTCTCAATATCTAACTTAATATTTGACTTATCTTCCCCATTTGCGAGATTTTCTTCTTCCTGCAACTTTCGCCACTCCATAGATGCAATAGACGACGGCGCACGGAGGTAAATAGAAATATCGGAAACAAAAGCTTCCTTGTACCTTGCTATTTGATCATTGACCCAGCTCCGCCATATCCCAAGAGGATCTTGTTCTTCTTCCAATCGGTTTACCGGATTTATTAGTGCAGATCTTGGTTCAGCAATTGCGCCCCAAAACCAACCCTCACAGATTATTACTCCCGCTGGCTTAATAAGGCGTGTTTTCTCAACTCTATCATCGAGCGCTTTATTAAATACTGGAGCACGAGCAGATACATTTTTCCTTAACTTTTGAATAACATCTGTCAATCTCTTTACGTCATGCGTACCAGGTGGTCCTCTCGTGATAGCCAAAGGATGTATCGATTTTGCTAAGTCGGCCCGCTCCGCCCTAGATAGGTAGAAATCATCTAACGACACTATTGCTGAGTTAAGACTGAAAAACTGCTTAAAAGCATTAGCTAATTCGTTAGCTAGCGTTGTCTTGCCTGTGCCGGGTGCCCCAGAAAGAGACAAAACAAGAGGAGTAGATTTTTTGGAGGCCTGGAATAATTCTATTCTGTCTAAAAGAGCTATCGAAAAACTAGGATCTTTATACCGGTCTAGAAGAGAGTTAAGTTGCTCTGCTTTCCTCTCATGCTCCCAAATATCTGTCAATGATCTATACTCAAGCGAAGGCTCTATAGGTTTAAACTTTAAAAGAGAAGGCTGCGAAGAAACCCTCGATTTAAACGAGATTCGCAACTATTTAGTTGTAATCTATATCTTGCGCTCCGCTTTGAAACTTTTTTGGAAACGTCTTTCAACCATTTCTTCTTCCGAAACGTTTTCTTCGCAAAACCCCCATGTCCCTCGTGATAAGCAAGATAAAGATTATACGCATCATTCTTTTTTATCCGATTTTTTCGGTGGCTTTGATGGTTATACCAACCGACGAAATCCACTGCATCCTTGAACTTATTTCTGTCGGCACCCTTATTTCCTGTCGATTTCTTATAGATATCCCAGGTGGCGTTGATGGCTTGGGCGTAGCCATAGGCGCTTGCGGGTCTAGGGCCCGGAATTATGCCAAGAATCTTTTTTCTCGGGGGTCTTGCTCTTGCTTTAAAAGATGACTCTTGGTAAATCATTGCCATCATAACGGCAATATCTCCATCCCATCTTTTTGATGCCTTTCGAGTATCTTTGTACCATCCTTTTTTTTCAGTAAAAATTTCGCAGAGATTTGAGGTGTTTTTTGGAGGTGCTCCCGCACACCCTACCAAAGATGCTATAATCATGACGCCGACAACCAATTTAAACACGATACTCCTCCAAAAAATCTTTCAAATCTATTTCAGACAAAATTTCGATACCCAACTCACGAGCTTTTAATAGCTTTGAGCCAGGAGATTTTCCTGCGATCACCAATGAAGTCCTCTTGGAAACCGAGCTCGAGACCTTTGCTCCTAAAAGTTCTAGTTTTTCTTTCAACTCTGATCGAGAATAATTCTCTAACGTTCCGGTTATGACAATAGCTTGATCTTCAAGTGGTTTAAAAGCTATCGGAATTTCTTCATCCCAGATTACGCCTAAATCTATAAGCTCCATCACCACATCAAAGTTATCTTGATGATCGAAGAATTGACGCACATTGGAAGCTATCACCATTCCGACATCAGGGACTTGTAAAAGCAATTCTTCGGGAGCTCTAGCTAAATTCTCTATGTTTCCAAAAAATAGACACAACTCTTTTGCTGTTGACTCGCCGACATCAGGTATGCCGAGCGCATAAATAAACCTGGGGAAAGTAGTTGTTTTACTGTTTTCTATTGCCAAAAGAATATTATTAGCTGACTTAGAGCCCAGCCTATCAAGGAGAGACAACGTTTTGTGATCAAGCCTGTACAAGTCAGAAATCCTTACCACATGATCCTCATCCACTAATTGGCTGATAATCTTATTGCCAAGGCCCCGAATGTCCATTGCAAGGCGAGAAGAAAAATGCTTAATTCGCTCTTTTTTTTGAGCTAGACAGTTCCAACCCGAACCACATCTGGCTACTACTAGTCCAGAATCTCTAATGATATTTCCGCCACACACAGGACACTCAGTTGGCAATTCAATTTCTTGTGTCCGCGGTTTGCTTTTTTTAGTTATTCTTTTTTTCACTTTTGGAATAACATCGCCAGCTCGCTGCACTAAAACTGCGTCTCCAATTCGGACTTTCAATCTCCGAACTTCATCCATATTGTGCAAAGACGCATTCCTAATGGTAACTCCGCCCACTTTTATCGGTTCAAGCCGAGCGACGGGGGTCAAAGCACCTGTTCTTCCGACCTGAAACTTAACCGCTTGAATATATGTTACGGCTTCCTCCGCTGGGAATTTCTTGGCTATTGCCCAGCGGGGCGCGCGGCTTACAAAACCTATTTTTTTTTGGAGCGAAAGCAAGTTAACTTTAAAAACGACTCCATCAATCTCATAATTAAGTTTTGGGCGTTCTAGCGCTAACCACTCATAATAGGCAAGACAAGTTGAGCTACCTGTTAAGATTTGTCTTAAAGGATTTGTCCTTACGCCCCAACGATCTAAATCATCTAAAACTTCAGAGTGCTCGCTAGGCATTTCATTTGGGTGTTGATAATCAGCGCTGTAAGCAAAAAATTTCAGCGGACGCTTAGCGGTCTCTGATGGATCGAGCTGACGAAGGGATCCTGCGGCGGCGTTTCGCGGATTAGCGAATTCTTTTTTTCCTGACTTCCTCAAAACCGAATTCATGTTCTCGAATTCAGGGATTGGTATGTATATTTCTCCTCTTATTTCGATACTTTCAGGAAAGTCACTTCCTAAAAGAGCCAAGGGAACAGTATCTATTGTCCTCACATTTTTCGTAACGTCTTCTCCTACTAGACCATCCCCTCTTGTTGCCGCACGAGATAGCCGGCCATCTTGATAAATGAGAGAGACAGCTACGCCATCTATCTTCGGCTCGCCGACGAAGGTTGGAGAAGAATTACCCGGAGTATTTTTTCTAACCCTTTTTTCAAAATCATCTAGATCTTTCTCAGTAAATGCATTGTCTAAAGACAGCATCGGCCTCTCATGTCTTATCTGAGAAAAACTCTCTAAAGGAACCGCTCCCATTCGTTGTGTCGGAGAATCAGTGGTTATAATTTCGGGGTTACGAGCCTCCAGAGATTTTAACTCCTCAAAAAGAGTATCAAATTCAGAATCTTTTATCTCAGGCGAGTCAAGTGTGTGGTACTTGTGATTATGGTAATTGATCTGTTCACGTAATTTCATGACCTGATCTTCAATACCTTTCAAACTCTCCTCGGCCATAGAGGTTTACTTCACGCCATTTCTTTGAATTTCATCTCACGAATATTCTGCCTGATATGGCCAATCGTTTGCTGCGTAAGGGCACTTCTGGTCCCATCAAAGATCTGAGAAGAAAATTTCTCAGAGATTCTACGTGCCAACTCAAGCATTTCGTCGAATATTCTTTCAGCTTGATTTGCACCATCTATTTGCAAAAAAAGCGTTACCCCCTGGATCTCAGACTCATCAATATCCGAGAGATCAAAAGTCCCGGGTTCAATCGCGTTCGCGAGGCTAAATAGAACTTCACCTTGGTTATCTAATTTATGGAAGATCTCCATCTCTCCATACGACATCTCGTTTTCCATAAGAAACTCTAGGAGTTCCTGTCCCTTGATTCTCTCAGAATCTGTTAGGACATTTAAAACGACGACATCCCTGATGTCTTCAGCATCTTTGGAAGAATTATCCTCGTGGGACATTTCTTCCCTTCTAGAGTCCCGTTTATAGCCCATCTCCGCAAGTTCGTTCCCTACGCTACTCTTATCAACAACCCTGGCCCCACCGTTTGGTAATTCTGTGCCAGCTAGCTCTCTTTCTTCATCCTCTTCATAAATATATTCTCTATTAAGAAACGATTTATCTAGATTCATTTTTAAGTCATTGCTGCTTACTCTCATTCGATAATAACCGTGCAAAACAACGCCTAGAACAAGCAAGGGACCTATTATTAAAAGCCATTGTCGCAAATCAAATTCCAAAGCGCTTCTCCTGAATCAACTAAAAAGATTAACTGGCCAACATAGTAACGGCTTCGTCCATATCTACTGCAACTAGCCTTGAGACGCCAGACTCCTGCATCGTTACACCCATAAGGTGGTCACCCATTTCCATTGCGATTTTGTTATGCGTGATAAAAACGAATTGCACAGTCTTAGACATCTCTTTAACCAGCTCGAGGTAACGAATTACATTAGCATCATCCAGCGGAGCATCAACCTCGTCAAGCAAACAAAATGGGGCCGGATTTAAATCAAATATCGAAAACACCAAAGCTATCGCGGCCAATGCTTTCTCTCCTCCCGAAAGCTGCTGGATATTAGAATTTCTTTTTCCCGGCGGCCTTGCCATTATCCCTACCCCAGAATTCAATAAATCATCAGTATCCATTTCTAATTGAGCACTACCGCCCCCAAACAGTTTTGGAAATAGAACTTGCAGTTTCGTATTAACCTTATCGAACGTCTCCTTGAATCGAGCCTTTGTCTCAAGATCAATTTTTTTGATTGCACTCTCCAAAGTATTTAGAGCCTTTTCTAAGTCCTCGTTTTGGGTGTCGAAATATTCTTTTCTCTTGGTTTGGCTCTCATACTCCTCAAGAGCTGCTAAGTTGATAGAACCGAGGCGCTCAATCCTCTTATTTAAGTATGCCAATTTTTCTTCGAGCCTAACTGGATCTCTTTCATCTGGATTTAGTGATCCCAATTCTTCTAGGACTTCTTCTAATGAATTATCGTTTTCTTTCAACTGCTCCTTGATATTTGCTTGATTAACTTGGACGGTCTGCTTCGCCAATCGTGCCTTCTCGATTTTCTCTCGGGTATTCTCTAGTTCCTTCTCCGAGTCACGCAATCTCTTTTCGGACTCTAGAATATTTCTTTCTTTAAGATCTATTAAAGACCTAATCTTCGCCAAAGAGCGTTCCGCATCAGCTTTTCTTGACAGCTGAGCCTCGAGCCTGTCGTTTAACTCTTTCGTTGGATTTTCTGCTTCCGCAATACTTTCGATCAGCGCTCTCTGTCGGGATTGGAGCTCTTCATACTGATCTCTAAGCCTTTTAACGGCCTTACGGCTGGACTCGACCTCAGACTCTACAGATAAGAGTTTCAACTCAAATTGGTGATTAGACTTTCGATCACTTTCAGTTTTCTCTTTTATTTTTTTGAGCTCTGCCTCAATCGCTAAGCGCTCTGAAGCATATTCCTCTCGTTTTTTATTATCCTTTTCAAATACTTTTATAACGTCCGAAACCTTTTTTTTCTGTTCCGCTAACTCGTTTTCGTCTTTTTTCAACTGATTTTCGAGCTGCGAGATTTCATCTTTGAATTTTTTCAAATCGACTTCCATCTGCCTGCCTTCGAAAGATTTTTCTCCTAACCTCTCTCTTAACTCACCTAGGGAGGCTTGTTTATCTTTTAGTTTCTTATTAATAGACTCCCTTTCAATTTCCTTAGAGCGAATGTTTTCAGATATGTTTTCCAAATCAAGCTCAGAATTCTTAATCTCCTCTTCTAAAAATTTAAGTTCCTCAAGAATCGAAACGAGTTCTTTTTGACGCTGCAGTATCGTCCCTGAGTTTTTTTCATCTTTTGATATTCTGATCCAATTTTTTCCTAACCAAACTCCATCTTTTGTCACTAAAGATTCACCATCCCTCAATGACATTCTTAACTCTAAAGCCTGAGAAAAATCTCTAGCAACCTTTACCTGGCTTACTAAATCTCCAGCAAAGGAATTATTTTTTATCTTGGAAGAAAGGAAGTTAGAGCTCGAGCTTTTTGATCCTGTCTGCGAAGGAAAAAGCAAGTTCATACTGCCTTCAGAGAAAGAACCAAGAAGATCAGGATAATTCTGAATTTCACCATCGTCGACACAAACCGCTTGCAAAAAGCTCCCTAAAACCAATTCAACGGCAAGACCCCAACCATCTTCCACTTCCAGGATCATGCCAAGCCGTTTTGCTTTTTCAAGATTTCTGCTCTTCAACCATTCATTTTCTTTATCATTTTTCTGGCCAAGCGACTCTTGCTGGAGAGCTTGAAGAGATGCACTTCGTCCGGTCAAACTCTGAAATTGCTTTTTCTCCTCATCTGATTTCGTGACCAGGATTTGATATTCCTTACGATATTGAACCAACTGAGTGGTCAAGGTATCGGATTCGTCGGAAAAATTATTCACCTCTTTTTGCTTATACTCTATCTCATTTTTCAATGGCACTAGTTGGTCCTGAAAACTCTTCGGACTCAACCCAGAAAGCTGTTTTTCTAGTGTTCGAATCTTATGAACAGACCTTTTTACGACCTCTTCCAAACTGACGATTTTTGTTTCATGAATTTCTTTTGATCTTTGGACCAATGCTGACTTCTCCACAAAGTCAGCCCATTGAGCTTGAACTCGCTGGTGTTCATCTTCAAGCTTAACTAAAAGGTCATCAGACTTTTTTTGGTGCAACTTTTTCTCAACTGATATCGGATTATCTTTAGATAATTTTGTTAACAGTACCTGTATATTGTCTTCATCATTTTTTAGGCTAGCCACGATATCTTTCATGCTATCTTCTACCTGAACTAAATCCTTTGAATGCTGGTCCACTCGCTCCTTATGGAATTGAATGCTCTCCTCTATCCTGGCAATCTCTGTTCCATGATCATAAAAAATTCTCTGAGTGTCATTCATTTGATTGTTCAATTCTAGCAAGTCATTCCTGAAACTCTGGATTTCTATATCAAAAGCTCTTTTCTCCCCGATACGCTTTTCTCTCTCCAATCTCTCAAAATCAAGTTTGCTCTCGGTTTTATTCAGTTCTTGTTCTAAGGTTTCCCAACGAGCACCAAAAAGAGTGCCCCTAGTAATGCGCACCTCAGCTCTAAGTTCGTTATATTTTTCTGCTGCTTTGGATTGCCTGGAGAGTCGGGCTAACTGGCTAGCGAGTTCCTCTCTAATATCATTTAGCCGATCAAGATTTTCTCTTGTCGTCTTTATCCGTCTTTCCGTCTCTTTTCTTCTTTCTTTGTATTTTGATATCCCCGCTGCTTCTTCTAAGTAGCTTCTAAGCTCCTCGGGTTTAGAGTCAATTAACTGACTAATCATTCCCTGCTCAATAATCGAGTAACTCCTTGGACCTAATCCAGTTCCAAGAAATAAATCCATTACATCTTTTCTCCGACAGCGGTTCTTATTGAGAAAATAAGAGGACTGGCCATCTCTGGTTACAAGCCTCCTTACCGAGATTTCTGAAAACGAACCCCACTCTCCCTCTAACCGTCCAGAAGAGTTGTCGAATATTAATTCTATACTTGCTTGACCAAGGGGCGACCTTGCATTCGAACCATTGAAAATGACGTCAGCCATTGACTCTCCTCGCAAGGTCTTAGCAGAGGATTCTCCCATTACCCAGCGAACAGCATCTATTATGTTTGATTTCCCACATCCATTTGGCCCAACCACAGCGCATAAACTAGAAGGGAACTTTATTGTTGTTGGCTCTACAAAGGATTTGAAACCCGCGAGCTTTATTGCCTGTAGTCTCATGCTATGATCGCACTCCAAACATGATTGATTTAAACCTAATCAAAAATTTTTTCAGTGAGTATCTTAATAAAAATAGAAGCTAGACTGTAGTAATTCTTCGTTCTTTTTTGGGGGCAGGTCTTGAGAAAATGGATATAGAACCAAACATAGTTGTTTTTTCCTCATTCATAGTTTTGGCCCTTGGACTTTTTTTATTCGCAAGAGGGCCAAGACCAAGACTACTCGTGTCAGGCATTGAAACTTCTCTTCCGAAAAATACTCCATTAAGAGATCTAGATTCTTGGCTTAATTTGAATGAAAAAAAACATAAAGTCATAGACGGAACGGAAGCCAAAATTGAGTGGGCTGGAAATTTAAAGCAAAAAAGGGATTTATCCGTACTCTACATCCATGGGTTCTCAGCAAGCAGACAAGAAATATCTCCCACTGTATCGGTTATAGCTGAAAAACTGGGAGCAAACGCAGTTTATGCGAGGCTAGCTGGCCATGGATTGAAAGAAAATGTTATGGAAGCTGCTGCTGAAGAATGGCTCAAATCAGCCTTAGATAGCTGGGAAATAGCAGCTCAGATAGGTCAAAATGTTATAATTATAGCCACCTCAACGGGGGCGCCGATAAGCGTGTGGTTAGCATCGGAGCTAAATAGAGCTAAAAAAACTAAGGGCCTTATTTTCGTGTCCCCTAACTTTAAAATTCGTTTGCCGGTGGGGTTCTTATTGACTCTTCCCTATGCCTATCACTGGATAAAATGGCTCCTAGGAAGTCAGAGAACCTGGACCCCTGAAAATTCTAACGTGGCGAAGTATTGGACAAGCAGTTACAGCACTCGGGCGTTGATCGAAATGCAAAAAGTCGTTGATTGGGCAAGGGAATTCGTTCCAAGTTTTGATCTTCCTCTGCTAACATTTTACGTAAAAAATGACCCTACAATTAATCACCAGTCGGCGGTCAGTTATCACAACAGCTGGCCCTCTTCGCACAAAAAATTAGTCTCCGTGACTAGTTCGGGCGGGGCGCCCAAACATATCTTCGTTGGAGATATTTCTGGGCCTGAAAAAAACGATTGGTTCGTTAATATGTGTTTTGAATTTCTTGGTAAAGTTCCAGATCAACAAAATGTTCGGGAAAATAAAAGCTTTTTATCAAATGGCCAATAAAATCCTGCCGTGAGGAATAGGTGAACCAAGACCCTTTAATTGTTAAAATAAGGTATTAATAGAAATTAGGATCTCGATTTGATACTTGATCTTCATACTCACTCAATAAAATCCGATGACGGGAGAGCAAAAGTTGAAAATTATTGTCAGTGGATCAGAGCAAAAAAAATCCCCATCGATGGTTTCGTCCTAACAGAACACCGTCAATTTGACCTTTCTTCTGACTACTCGCCCTTAGCAAGGAAATATGATCTGCTCATACTTAAGGGAAGTGAAGTGGAAACTGAATACGGCCATGTCCTTATTTTTGGGGTATCGGACGCACTTACCGAAAAACTTGACTTCACCAGAGTTGATTTAGCACTCAAAGATGTCCTCGAGTTATCCCTCGCCTGCGACGCAATAGCCGTGCCCTGCCATCCCGGCAGACCAAAAGTCGGCATGTTCGCTCATACAGACCGATTGGGACTGCCCGAGGGAGTAGAAATTGTAGAAACACGAAACGGGGGAAGCAGAGATGACGAGGATCAAATAGCCCTGAGAAATGCGGCTTTACACAGATACAGAGGTATAGGTGGAAGCGATTCCCATATAGTGAGTCATATAGGGAGATGTGCGACAAGATTTACGCGAACTATTTCCTCGATTGAAACACTGGTTGAAGAATTAAAAGTTGGAAGCTTCGAAGCAGTATCTTTTAAGTAGTATTTTCAAACAGGAAAAGGAATGGACGCAGACATAGAACAATTACAGGAGAAATACCTTAACAAGGATTTCGATACGAAGCGGTTCCTGATTGAGGCAGAAACGACCGTTCGATTTGCTTGGCTCTGTGGTGAGATCAACGAGAAATTCACTGATGCCGCTCATCCCGATTTTCAGGCACCGCCAACTTTCGTCGGCTCTTTAGCAGGATCTAGGATTCTTCCGAGCGATTTTCCTCGCTTTGGAGTTGGTATGGATGCGGGAAAAAGCGTTGAGTGTTTTGCTCCAATTAGGCCAGGGAATGAGATTATCGGAAAATCGCATTTACATGAAATATATGCAAAAACTGGCAGATCAGGACGGATGATTTTTATCGTAACAAGAATCGAATTTTATGACCAAAAAGAAAAGCATCTTGCAAACTCGGATAGCCGAATAGTAATAGCGGAGAGACAGAATGGAAATTAAAAATCTTCAAGATGTCGAATTTGGCGAAGAGTTACCGGCATATGTTCCCGACACAACATTAAAACGATCAGCTGAATTCGCTTCTATTGTAGGTTGGGAAGGTGCTAGATTTTCGGACCACGAAAAAGCTAAGAAAGAGGGCTTGGCAGGCGCGATGGTGCCAGGGATATTAAATCAGGCATACTTTAGTGCAATGATCCACAAGTGGGCGCCAAATGCGACGCTATTATCAATCGATACAATATTTAGAGCACCGGTGATAGCTGATCAAGCATATATTATGCAGGCCACTGTGACCGATATAGATGAAAATGCCGGGATTATTGAAATCGATCTAATAATGTCAAACGAAAAAAAAGAAACCAGAGTACTAGGAACTGCCAGAATCAGTCTTTGAAGTTAAAGTAACTTAAAAAGGGGAATGCAGATCTCAGGGTGTTCTTCCCAGATGAGCTCAACCCGTTTTCCACATTCGATCTCTAACAGATTTTTTTTCTCACAAACAATATTACTCAAAAGACGAAAGCCTTCGTCTAGATCTATCCAAGCAACAACATAGGGAACCAAGTCCTTGAAGAAAGGATGATAAGACTGTCGGATAATGCTGAATGCGTAAACTTCACCCTTCCCCGCGGAAGTTCTCCATTCTAAAGCTCCCCCCACACGCCTTGAACTATGAAGCCGAGGATGGAAAACGACTTCATTCGATTTATTGCAAACCTGATAAGAAAGCCGCTTTTTCTTAGTTTCTTCCCAAAAATACTTTGTGTCCAGCTCCTCAAGTTTTGGCAATGGCCGAGAAATTTCCCTTTTTTTATCAACCATATTAATCACTTCCTAAAATTATTGTTCCAGCAGAATGACGACTTCCCAACATTCCTCCATTTCCATGAGCAATGGCTAATCCGGCTCCCGCTACCTGAGAAGTAGATTCGCCTCTTAGCTGACGAGTTGCCTCAATTAGCAAAAATATGCCTCTCATGCCAGGATGATTGGAGGACAAACCGCCCCCATCCGTATTGAGCGCTGGGCCGTCTGAGGCTCTGTCATACCTGAGCCTACCGTCTGCGACCCATTCCCAACCTTCTCCTTTTTTGCAAAAACCTAGATCCTCTAATAGGCACAGCACAGTTATGCTAAAAGAATCATAGATCATAGCAATATCTATCTCTCGAGGAGATATGCCAGCTTCCCCAAATGCTCTTGGTCCTGATTCAACCGCTGCGCTTGACGTAATATCTGATTTGTATTCTGGGTACTTAGTCGCTTCTCCCGTTCCAAGAATCCAAATTGGTTTTTTTCTACAATTCCTAGCAACCTCGGAAGAAGCTATAACGACAGCTCCACCTCCATCCGAGATCATGCAACAATCTAGCAAACGCAGGGGGTCTGCAATCATTCTTGATTTCAGAACATCTTCTATTGAGGTCTCTCTGATATCCAGAAAACCTAGATCCTGCATTGCTTTAACCGCTTGAGGATTTCTCATTGCATGATGTCTTGTCACAACTGAAATCTCGGCCATTGCCTCGCGAGTATTGCTGTGCTCATAAATATGCCTCCCCGCAGCCATCGCATAATTGGCTACCAAGGTCATTCCAGAAAAAGACTCTAAATTGCTTACCGGATCTAAGCCGCTGCCGCTTCTTGATCCAACACCGATTGCAACCGCATTGCTGTGAGGAGTAGACCCATACGTTAAAAGTGCTACTGTCACCTTACCAGAGGCGATATCTCGTTTCGCCTGCGCAGCATGAAACTCGTAAGAGCTTCCTCCTACATTTGTGGTATTTATTACAGAAGGGTTGATTCCAAAATATTCAGAAATGCTTAGACCGCTCATCTGACTACCCTCGCCCGCATCATATATACCATCAACATCAGACCAATCTAGGCCCGCATCTTGAAGCGCTTGCGCTGCGCAAGCAGCCTTAATTTGTAATGGGCTAATTTTTCCTTCTACCTTGCGGGACGGATACTCGTAAATCCCAACGATTGCTGCTTCCTTTTTTTGACTCATCTTAATTACTTCGTCGATATTCTAAGGTGATTAAAAGATAACAGAGAACTTAAAAAAATTCGTCAGCAATTTAAGCTGATATTTGAAAAAGTGGATATTTAAATATTTATATGGCACTTTTTTCATTCGCTTCGAATCAGGAATCTATTTTCGTGAAAATAATCTGCTTAACAGGAGGTATAGCAAGTGGTAAGTCAAGCGCAGCTATGCTGCTCGAAAGTCTTGGCGCTAAGGTTATTGACGCGGATAAACTTGGTCACCGATCATACCAAAAGGGTACATTAACTTACGACAAACTAGTTAAGGCGTTCGGGAGCAAAATTATTAGATCTGATGGCGAAATAGACCGAAAAATTCTTGGGACAATAGTTTTTAAAGAAAAAAATTTATTAAGAAAATTAACAGATATAGTCTGGCCATCTATAAGACTCATGGCAGAAAGAGAAATAGAAGCCCTTAAAAAGACTGATAAAGAGACTACGATAGTTTTTGAAGCTGCTGTGTTAATCGAGGCAGGCTGGGAAACCATTGGCACAGAGACATGGGTGATCGAAGTGAACCCAGAGGTTGCAATCAAAAGGATTCTGTTAAGAGACAAAATATCACAAAGCGAGGCCCAAGCAAGAATTAACAGTCAACTAACTAATCGAGAGCGAGCTGCCAAAGCAGATAAGATAATCACGAATAATGACTCGACTGAAGAATTTCTTCGGAAAGTTACGCAGTGTTGGCGATTAGGTGCGGGGTGAAAGGAAAAAAAGAATTAAAAAACCGACGACACAAGTCGACAAGTAAATAGCAAAAAGATACACCAAGCCTATGGAGGGTGTAAGGGGAGCGACAAACATAAGAATATGCATGCTTAGAAAGATGATCAAAGCGTTAAAATAGACTAATTCTCTTGAAACACTTGTTGAGAAATTTGGATCGAGCAGTCGCAGCAGTAACAGCCCACTGCCTGTAGAGCCGGTGCAGCAACCAAAAAGAGCCAGGGAGCGTTCGATTTTCAAATTCTTTAGCCTTTTTCCAAGACCAAAGCAGAGAAATAGAGTTGCTAATGTCACTAGAGCACAGACGAGGATTATCGGCAATAAGTAATCGAGCAGGAAACTAATTTGAATGCTCATAACTGTCGCTACAATCATTAGATCTATCGAAGAACCGGTTATGTGTTTTTGAGTTGGAACATCCAAAAGATGGTCAAGTCCAAGCTTTGCTATTAAGGTCCTCAAAAGAAGACAAATGAGAAGTCCGTGAACGAAAAACAAATTGTGAGAGAACATTATTACTACTGGTAAACCCAGAAATATTGAATGTTCAAAGATTTCTCGAGCTTCGGTTAAGAAAGAATTTGTAACTAAGTACGCGAGACCCAATAAACCCAGATGGTAGACCAAAGAATCTACGTTTGAAGAATGAGTAATATCTCTGCCTGTTTCCGGGCGGTTACCAGAGCGATGAAAACCAATAAAAAAATCCTTAGTTAAAGATACTTCTTTATTTTCGTTCAATTTTTTTCGAAGCGCCCATTTGGCTATCGGAATTCCTACCGCAAATGCAATTATGAAGCCCACCGAAGCATACACAAGACCAAAATTTACGGCGTGTTCTATGGAGTACTGTTCCTGCCAAATCGAACCCATAGCTAAAGCTTGTCCAGGGCCTTGAGTAAAACCATGAGTTACCAAAACTCCCAAACTTTTAGGGAGGGTTTCGTCAGAAAAATGATTAGCTAAAGAAATCCCAAGAAGACCAACCAGGGCTTGCATTGCCAAACTTACTGTCCAAGCCACCGAAAGCCATAACGCCCCAAAATTTTTCGTTAATCGAAACCGCGCTCCGCTCTCTAAATCACTTTCTCTAGTCAAAGCCAAAGACATAAAACTTAAAGTAAAAAAATGGAACGCAAATACCACGAAATCTTCACTAGCTTGATTGGATGGCGCCCAACCGAAATTTAATAAGGCAAAACCTAACAACCCACCGATTATGCTTGCAGGAAGCAAACTTAACTGCAGAAGCCGAAATCTTCTCCTAAGCAATGCACCGAACCAAATGATAAAAACCATAAACGAAAAAGTTAATACCCCCGAGAAACTTTCTTCCATAACCTTATCCTTGAAGAGGAATGCGCATTATTTCAATAATGCATATAAAATAGCTACTTAAACGCTTAATTCAATCAAGAAAAACACCAACCTGGTACTGAGGGCTCATTCTTTGAATAACAAAAAGATTTTTGTCACAGGAGCATCCGGATTCATTGGCTCTCACTGTGTTATTGATTTGCTGGAACACGGCTATCAAGTCGTCGGCACAATCAGAGACATGTCAAGAGAAAAGACCTTGCGGAAAATCTTTTCAAAATTAAGGCTAGATAACGATAAGGTAAATTTTAAAAAAGCTGATTTAAAAAATCCCGAAGCAGTCTTATCTGCAATGAACGGCTGCGACGGCATTTTTCATGTTGCCTCTCCAGTCCCAATCATCCAACCAAAAACCCGAAACGAAATATCGGAGATAATAAAAGTAGCAAAACTTGGTACATTAAATGTACTGAACGCTGCAATCAAGCAAGGCGTAGATCGAGTAATTCTTACTTCTTCTGTAACAACGATATTTGGAAGCGAGCAAGAGAAAACTACTTATAATTCTTCTGACTGGGCCGACTATGAAGGAAAAAATGCAAATCCATACTCTAAAAGCAAGATCTTAGCAGAACAGGCAGCTTGGAACTTCTGCGATAAAAATCTGATTAATTTGACCACCATCCACCCATCCCTAGTATTAGGACCTGCTCTAGAGGCAGACTATGGAAGTAGTTTAGAGGCTATTATAAAAATTCTCAGAAAAGAATTACCGTTCATACCAAATTTTGGCTTCGAGATTGTTGACGTTAGAGATACAGCTTCGCTGCATCGGATTGCAATGGAAAGCCCGTTAGCGATTGGAAAACGTCTTTTAGCTTCAAAAGATTTTATTTGGTTTAAATCCATTGCTGAAATCATTGATAGTTATTATCCGGAAAGAAACATCCCCAAAAAGGTTATGCCTAACCTCCTAACCAAAGCTCTTAGTTACTTTGTTCCCGAACTCAGACAAATAACTAAAGATCTTGGTAAAGAAAAAAGGCTTGATAATCAGGAATCGATTAAGCTTGGTTGGGCGCCGAGACGATTGGAAGAGACAATAATAGACTCTGCTGAAAGTTTAATACAGTTGAAGCTGGTATGATCCTTCTGTTTAACTTGATCATCGAGTACTCCTCCGCACTTAATTAATAATGTAACGATTAACTAGTCAAGCTTTGCTTTTATTGAAAAGAACAGGTTTACTCTAGGATTGATAAAAACTAAGTAAACTAGGTATCCAGTGAAGAATTGAGCGGCTATCGATGTCGAAGTTATCTGGCCGTTCGAAAAATCAATGACTAAAACTGAAAAAATTTGGACTAGCCCGGTAACAACCAATATTTCTCTGCCTCTAGACCAGAGACCAGCCCTAATACTTGATTTGGGAATATCTTTTACCAAAATAAGCAAGCCAAGGCTCACCGGCAGAACGGAGGTGATCATAAGGAGCGGATGATGGTTAGTAAGAAAGGTTAAATCGAGAGAATTACCGCGTCCCGCTAGAAGAGACACAAGTCCAAAAAGCAAGCATCTACCAAAGTAGACCACAAAAAATGGGATCATCAGACCTGGTTTGATATTTCCTCTATCATCATAATCATTGATTCCAAGACCACTGTCTTGCATTTTGACCAGCCTCCTTGTAAACCTATAATTTCGCTACATCAAACGGTGGGCAAGCTTTTTTTGTTTATCACCTAGGATTTCTTAAACACAAAAAATACCCAGATCTAACCTCGGACTTTTCTCTTGAAAATAATTTGAACGCTACACTTTTAGTTTAGGAAAATCGATTATTCTTGCTCGAAGATATACTCTTGCTGGTAAATTCCCATAATAACTTTCTTGCCAGAAAAGAAATAGAAACCACCAGCTCCGTTACACAAGTTCGTAAACGGATGATCCCAAGGACTAAAATTTCGCAAATAAAACTTAAATTCCAGAAATCCATTTATGGCGCCTTCGGTGTCACTCTGAAATCACTCCTGAGTGTCTCACTATAATCGATACGGCACAGGGTTTTTATGAACAGCTTTTTTCGGAATCAATTGATATCCTGACAACTCGAATAGT
>CACFLG010000028.1 GCA_902567095.1 uncultured OM182 clade bacterium | reverse complement strand
ATACTTATAAGAACGCCGCTAAGATAAGCATTTCTTATGGAACACAATATGACTTTCAATAAACGTAGCGATAAAAAAATAGCTATGATCATAACCGGGTTGACGCCTTATAGTTACATCATAGTCTGATTCCAGACAAGCATCTTCTAGCAGATCCGTCCGAAGCTGAGTCTCGAGAAAGCTGTCTTCCATTCCCTGATCTATCAACATCGGAATATGCCTTTGACCGGCTAATATCAGTTCGCACGAGTCGTATTTTTTCCAAGTTTGTCGATCCTTACCAAGATACAACTCAAAGGCTTTTTGGCCCCAAGGAACCTGAGTCGGAGCAACAATTGGCGAAAAGGCCGACACTGAATGAAACGAGTCCGGATTTTTTAATGCAATAGTCAAGGCACCATGCCCTCCCATAGAGTGTCCCATAATCGATTTTCGAGACGGGTCAACCGGAAAATTTTCATTTATGAGCGCAGGAAGTTCTCTCATTACGTAATCGTACATCTGATAATTTTTAGACCAAGGCTCCTGGGTAGCGTTGAGATAAAATCCGGCGCCCAGTCCGAAATCGTATTCATTGGCTGGATCGTCGGGGATATTTTCTCCCCTTGGACTTGTATCCGGTGCCACTAACGCGACCCCACACTCTGATGCGTAACGCTGCGCTCCTGCTTTTAAAACAAAATTTTCATCGGTGCAAGTTAAACCCGACAGCCAGTAAATCACCGGGGTATTATGTGTGGGGTTCAGCTCGGGAAGATAGATAGAAAAATGCATCTCGCAATTCAGGACCTCAGAGTAATGCGAATATCGTTGCTGTAATCCTCCGAAGATCAAACTCTGAGAAACATTTTTTATCGCCATCTAGTATAGCACCACCGAACGAATGCTTTCCCCAGAATGCATAAGACTGAAAGCCTCGTTTATATCTTCAAGCGGCATGGTATGCGTAATCAGATCATCAATATTTAACTTACCCTCCATATACCAATCCACGATAGTCGGAACGTCAGTTCTCCCTCGGGCGCCACCAAAAGCAACCCCGTGCCAACTTCGCCCAGTGACCAGTTGAAAAGGACGGGTAGAGATCTCTTTCCCTGCTCCAGCCACACCAATTATGTGCGACTCTCCCCAACCCTTATGACAACATTCGAGTGCCTGACGCATTGCATCCACGTTCCCTATACATTCGAAGCTGTAGTCTGCGCCTCCACCCGTAAGATCAATAATGGCCTCGACCAATTGAGGCGTTTCCTTAGGATTAACGAAATCAGTCATGCCAAATTGCCTCGCTAACGCCTCCTTCTTCGGATTAAGATCAACTCCGACAATCTTATTCGCTCCCACCATCTTTGCCCCTTGAACAACATTTAGACCAATCCCTCCTAGACCGAAAACGACAACGTTAGAACCCGGCTCTACTTTCGCACTGTATACGACAGCACCTACCCCGGTTGTAATCCCACATCCGATGTAACAAACTTTTTCAAACGGCGCATCTTTACGAATCCTAGCGAGCGATATTTCAGGCAGCACAGTAAAGTTAGAAAAAGTTGAACAACCCATATAATGCGATATTTTTTCCCCAGATAAACTAAAGCGACTCGAGCCATCAGGCATAACACCCCGTCCCTGGGTCTCTCTCACAGCCTGACAGAGATTGGTCTTTGGATTTAAACAAAATTTACATTGTCTGCACTCAGGGGTATAAAGCGGGATTACATGGTCTCCAGGTACAAGCGAATCAACTCCTGAACCTACCTCGCGAACAACAGCGGCGCCTTCGTGTCCAAGAATCGAGGGGAAGACCCCCTCCGGATCTTCACCGGAAAGCGTGAAGGCGTCCGTATGGCATATGCCAGTAGCCATTACTTCAATCAAAACCTCACCTTCTCTCGGCCCCTCTAAATCTACCTCAACGATTTCTAAGGGTTTTCCTGCGCCAAAAGCCACCGCTGCCTTGGTTTTCATATGCTTCCCTTTTTAAAAATGATCCAGTCTTTCCAACAATTCTAGCTCAGTGGATGCAATCGAACAGGCAAGTAGGTATACCCATGAACGAAACATGATGGAGTTCGCTTCTCAGCTCCAACGACCTCAACGAACTCAAACCTTTTTTGGACCTCTTCCCACAGCACGCGCAGCTGCATCTCAGCCATCCGATTCCCCATACATCGATGCAATCCAAAGCCAAAAGAAATGTGATTGCGAGCGCGATCCCGGTCGATCTTGAACTCCTCAGGGTAAGAGATTACGCGTTCATCACGATTACCTGATGCGTACCACATAATAACCTTTTCCCCAGCTTTCATAGGTTGTCCTCGAAACTCGAAATCCTTAGTAACTGTTCTGCGCATGTGCGCTAAAGGCGTTACCCAACGAATAATTTCAGAAACCATATTTGGTATTAAAGCAGGATTTTCTCTAAGTTTTTGATACTCTTTCGGGTGCTGGTTTAACGCCAGAACTCCGCCCGAGATAGAGTTGCGAGTAGTGTCGTTGCCTCCGACTATCAGCAAAAGAATGTTCCCTAAATACTCTTGTGGCGAAAGATTCCGTGTTGCATCACCACGAATCATCATTGAAACGAAATCGTTTCCGGTGGGATCTTTTTCACGCTCTTTCCAAAGTTTAGAAAAGTAATCCAAACACTCGAGCAACTCGTTTTGGCGCTGCTCATTACTCTCGATAATGCCTTCTCCAAGTCGGGCGAAGACAACGTCAGACCAACGCGTCAATTTTCGGCGATCATGATAAGGAAAATCAAAAAGCGTAGCCAACATTTGGGTAGTCAATTCGATCGAAACTCTATCAACCCAGTCAAAGGTTTTATTCAAAGGCAAATCATCAAGAATATCTCCCGCCCGACTGCGAATGGTGCCCTCTAATTCTTTTAGATTCGGCGGCGCAACCACTCCCTGAACCGTTTTTCTTTGCTCATCATGTTTGGGTGGATCCATAGCAATAAATGTAGGGGCAGAAAAATTACTGTCTTCAACGGGATCTGCGATAGAAATCCTTGGATAGGAAGAGAAAATCTCCCAATTTCTCTCGACTTCAAGTATGTCTTCGAACCTAGTAATCGACCAAAAAGGTCCGTATTCACTGCTTTTACAATAATGGACAGGCGCTTCATCTCTAAGCCTTTTGAAAAAACCCCACTTTTTGTCTTGCTTCCAAAGATCAATGTGACTGATATCAATATCAGACAAGGTAATCGTTTCTGGGTCCATTTCAAGCATGCTGGGAAAGTCTAAAGTGCTCATGCGGCTACCTCTTTTAAGAATTCGTCTTAATCTGCATTCCTCATAGCCAACAATAATTTCATTACCTATACTGGTAGTCAATCAAATCTAAGCAGACAAACAGTCAGCTCTAAAAGACCAGAGAATAACAAAGGAATACTGATGCGAAATTCCATCCTCATAGCACTCATTTCACTCTCTCTAGGGGGTTTGATAGGAGCAAAAGTGATGGAATCCTTTGGCAGAAATTACATAATGGCTAACTTACCTGTTCCCTCTGGCACCCTTAACGACAAGGACGTTTTTCTAAAATCAATTCCTGCAAATAGTGAGCTAGTTAAAAAAGACTTAGTTGAAGTAAACAAAAAAGCGAAGAACGTAATTCTGCTTATCGGTGATGGGATGAGTGCTAGCCAAATCACTTCCTATAGACTCCTAAAAGAAGGACCCAATGGAAGGATAGCGATGGACCGCTTTCCAATTTCAGGGATTGTTCTTACTCACTCAGCTGACGCAATAATAACTGATTCAGCTTCATCAGCAACGGCCTACAGCACGGGATCAAAAACAAAAAACAGCTACTTAGGCGTAGATAAAGATGGTCAAATCTTAGAAAATCTGACCGAGAAATTGGATGGCTTCGGGTTCATAAGCGCCCTGATTTCGACTTCTGAAGTTACTCATGCAACACCAGCTGCGTTTTCTTCTCATGTAGATTCAAGGCGAGATACTGATGAGATAAGTTCTCAAATGCTTGAATCGAAAGTAGCGACTATTTTGGGAGGAGGCAGGAATTTTTTTTTACCACCAGAGAAGGGCGGAAAAAGAAAAGACAAAAGAAACTTGCTAGAAGAAGCAAAAAAATCGCATAAAATTCTGACGCATAAAAACCAGTTGGTTATTTCTAACATAAATCCCTCAGAGAAAATATTGGGTCTGTTTGCCAATGAGCACCTAAGAGATGAAGGAACTCCTGACAACCATCCGTCAGAACCGACTCTTACAGAGATGCTGAAGTTCAGCCTTGAGCGAGCCAAGGCAGCGATTGATAATCAATGCAGAGGATCTTTTATTATGGTCGAGGGATCGCAGGTAGACTGGGCAGGTCACGCCAACAATATTGATTACTTGGAGAGAGAATTAGGAGAATTCGACGAAGCCACCCGCTACGCTCTCGATTACGCCAAAAACAATCAAAATACATTGGTCGTAGTAACTGCAGATCACGAAACAGGAGGTCTGCTAATTGAACCGATTGCCTTATCCTATTATACAGGCAACAACATTAAATTTTCATTTAATACCGCCATAGGAGGGGGCTCCCACACTGGTGCGCCAGTGCCTGTCTATGCGTACGGCCCTGGTTCCATGAACTTTTCAGGCACTTTAGATAACACTGACGTGTACCATGCAATTCTCAACGCGTTGGATCTAACCGAGCAAACGGGTTCGTGTTTATAAAGTATACTTGTACGGAGATTTCAAGTTTAAATAAGCGAATTGATGTAGATTTAAAACTTGAGCTAAGGAGAGACAAAAATTGAAATTCCTGTTTCGAAGTTTAGTCATCGTTTTGTGCCTGCTACTTATTCCTATCAGTGCGGTAGTGACTTCGGCAATTAAACAGAGATTCGAAGATGGTCCAAATAGAGTCTTTTCGGGAGGACCGTTAATTAGTGGTCCAATATACGAGGGAGCAGAACCTGATTGGGAATTCGTCAATACAATTGATACCGTAGAGTTGCAGCTATTGGAACCCCCTTTGTCCCGGCGGATCTGGATTGCTTCCGCGCAAGGCAGGTTGTTTGTTTGGTCAGGATACATGAATTCACTGGTTGGCCAATTTTGGAAAACTTGGCCAGCTCAAGCAGAGGCCGATGGAAGAGCATTACTGCGGATTGACGGAGTCCGCTATGAAAGAAATCTCCGACGTCTAACAGATGACAGGGCATTTGAGGAACTAAGTGCTGTCGTCAGTGAAAAATATCCATCCCGTTTTACTCGAGACTCAGTCGATCGAGGGGATGTCTGGGTCTTCGAAGCGAAGCCAAAAACTCCAGTGATAGATTCCATCAAGAAGGGTACTTAAATTATGAAAATTTTTTATAGAGTTATCGCTGTGGCAACAGCTTTAAGTATCCTAAGCGTATTATTAGTTCCTGGGATAGACGATACAGTAGAAGGTCTTTTTCAATTGTTCGTATTGGTTGTCTCTAGGTAGTTCCTAAACACTTGCTTTTCTTAGGCTAAAAATTCCTTTAAGTGTTTAGTTTTAAAGTTTCTCTTTGCGTATTTTGTAAATGACCGCCTCAACGTCTTCACCTCTCTTATGAATAGTTCGAGTTGCAAGGTAGACCTCTAAGCCAAAGAAAATCAAAGAGAAAATTAACGCGCCAACGCATAGCATAAATAAGACTGCGACGATCTGAGGAATCGGTGCTTGGTAGAGGCCTTCCAAGAATAGACAAAAGATAACAAGGCAAACTAAAAGTCCACTGATAAGGGACAATATGATCGAGCCGTAACAAAATCTACTTCTTAAAATCAACTTCAAACGAGCCCTTTCAAAGATTCGATTCTCGGAAGAAGTCTCATAATCTAGTGCAAACCTTTGAAGCACTCGCATTCTATCTTTTATCCGTCCTAAGCGATTTGTTAGAGAAATCAAGATAGAACCTATTCCTGCCAGCAAAAATACTGGGGTGACTGCTATTTGCATTATTTCGTTTATGTTTATCAAAGCTAATAACCCTTCTCTTTTAAATCGCTACGTTGGACTATTTTTGTTCCGCATTTATAAATTCGGCGATTCGCTCCGCTACCATTATAGTTGGAGCGTTCAGATTTCCGTTAGTGATGTTGGGGAAAATCGATGCATCGGCTACCCTAAGATTATCTACCCCATGGACCTTACCCGCAGGATCAACCACCGAGTCAGAGTCAGCGCCCATCCTGCATGTTCCGCAGGGATGATATGCGCTCTCGGCATTTTCTCTGATAAAAGCATCTAGATCAGCGTCGCTTTCAATGTGTTCACCAGGACTGATCTCGATGTCCCTATAAGGATCAAACTCGGATTGCCGAAATATTTTCCTTGCAGTGCGAATCGCCTTTCGGAAAACCGGAAAGTCGTCTTCTCCGGACATATAATTGAAATGGATTTTTGGCGCAGTGCGAAAATTGGAGTCTCTAAGGGTTACACTTCCGCGGCTTTTGGAAAGCATGGGACCCGTATGCACTTGAAAACCATGCCGACTCGCCTGATTTTTTCCGTCATAAGACATCGCTACCGGGAGAAAATGAAATTGAATGTCAGGGTAATCATTATTTACTTCACTATTAATAAATCCACCCACCTCGAAATGATTAGTTGTTCCCAACCCATTACTAAACAATAGCCACTCTAGACCAATTCGGGCCTTTCTAACTAAATTTAGGTGCTTATGAAGCGAAATCGGCTGAGCGCAAGACTGTTGAACGTAGACCTCTAAATGATCCATAAGATTCTTTCCGACACCTGGCAGGTGAGCTAGTGTTTTTATATCGTGGTGAGCTAATTCGTCCGCAGCACCGATGCCAGACAGCATCAAAATTTGAGGCGAGCTAATAGCCCCAGCGCATAATATAACCTCAGAGTTCGCTCGGACAGACGACAGAATGTTTTTTCGAACGTAGGACACGCCCACCGCTTTACCATGTTCAAGAATAATTTTTTCCGCTGTCGCGCCTCGGAGAACGGTTAAATTTTTTAAGGCGCGTTTTTTAATAAAAGCTTGGTAAGTCGAGGCGCGACGTCCCGAATCAACTGTCATTGGCATCGGTCCAAATCCTTCCTGATCCGCCCCATTGATATCATCGTTTCGAGGATACCCAGCAGAAACTGCCGCTTCGACAAAAATATTGTAGAGCGGATTTACCATCTTTCCCGTCGTCGTCGCTAATGGCCCCTCGTGGCCTTGGTAAGGGTGAGGCTCCCTCCTCTCGTCAGCTGTTTGAGATTTTTTGAAATAGGGTAAAACATTCTCGTAGTTCCAACCCGCTGCCCCGAGCTTTTCCCAAGAATTAAAATCTTCTTTATTTCCCCTGACATAAACCATGCCATTGATAGAAGAGGAGCCTCCTAACACCTTCCCTCTGGGGCAATGAATGCGCCGATTATTCAACCCCGATTCAGGCTCACTAAAAAACCCCCAGTTAATTCGACTGTCGTTAAGGGGCATATAAAAGGCTGAAGGCATTCTTATACTTAATCCATTGTCACTCCCCCCCCGCTTCTAAAAGCAAAACACTGGCAGACAAACTCTCTGCTAGACGGGAGGCTATAACGCAACCAGCTGATCCAGCCCCAACAACAACATAATCATAGTGATATTTGGAATTTTCTCTCATCTCGATATTGTCTCATCTCATCTTATAAAAACACGAGAATTAAAATAATTGAATGAACAATGCATTTGCTAGGTGAGAACTTAAATTGAGAATTTAAGATTTCTTTTATTTTGGTAATAATTTTTTTGTGCTTAACTTTATTCTATTAAAAAAGGTAAGCGGGTTACAGGATGAGCGCAGTAATAGAAAAGAAGCAAATGAAAAATGGAGTATTAATCCTAACCATGAACCGGCCTCACGTCCTTAATGCAATGAACAAGGATCTCATTGTTGGCTTGCTTGATACCTTTAAAGAAATTGAAAAAGAGAAAGAATCGAGAGTAGTGGTTTTAACTGGGAAAGGAAAAGGTTTTTGCTCTGGTGCTGATTTGGCGAACGGCGGCTGGGAACTAGAGAGAGAACTTACGAGGGGAGAAGCCGGGGCACGCCGGATAGACAAGGTTTTTAATCCTTTGGTGCGCCTAATCGCTTCAATAGACAAACCTATCATTACAGCGATTAATGGCTTAGCCGCGGGCGGTGGAGTTGGTCTGGCGCTAGCTGGCGATTTGGTTGTCGCCTCGGAATCAGCAAGATTTAAACTAGTTTTTGGTCCTAACCTAGGAATAATTCCTGATGTGGGTGCCTCGTGGTTTTTACCAAATATGGTTGGGAGGGCAAGGGCAAACGGTATCGCTATGCTAGGGGATGATCTATCGGCAACTGACGCCAAGGATTGGGGCTTGATTTGGGACTGCTTTCCGGAAAATCAATTTATGGAAAAAACTATCGAGCTAGCAGATCGGTTAGCAGATGGAGCTATTAAAGGATTAAAAGAAATTTCGAAGGCCCACTCAAACGCGCTAGTCAATTCTTTAGACCAGCATCTCGACTACGAGAGGGACATTCAGAAAACTCTTGTAGACCGACCCGAATTTAAGGAAGGCGTCTCTGCTTTTTTAGAAAAAAGGAAGCCTAATTTTAGAAAAAATTCTTCAAAATAATTTCAATTTCCACCGATAAAAACTCGTAAATTTTAAAATCGCGTGACCGAGTAGGCCCAGTAAAGAAACAAAAACTGCAGAGGTAGTCGAAAATATAAAAATCCCGAGTGAATCGAGGGAAAAAGCTCTGGATAGAGAGCCATATAGATATTAGCGGGATAAACCGCTATCAATAGCACGAAGATGCCCCAGCCGGCTGCTCTGCGAAGACCTGGCATCAATACCGCAATTCCACCGACTATTTCTAAAACACCACTTATCAGAACTGCTTCAGAATGCATGGGAAATATAGGAGGCATTATCGACAAGTAAAACTCTGGGTTAACAAGGTGATCTAAACCCGCGCCTATAAAAAATATACTAAAAGCAAAAAGCAATACTTTTTTCGTATGACTCGCCGGCAACTCAAACAACTTAATGAAATTGTATAAAACCATTTTCCTTAGGCGCCTAAACAGATGGATATCCAAAAAAGCTTTTTGTTAGAAAGAGAGAACTTCATCTGAAGTGAGATATTATTCTCGCTGATCCTTTCTCACAATTCGGTCCCATCAAATGCACGCCATCTATGCAAGGCAGATCCATGATTTTTTCAATTAGTTCCTGACAGATTTGCTCTCCTGTTTCCGAAGGCGAATCACTAAGTTCTAATCTACGGAGTATCTCGTCAGAAATATTTATCCCCCATAAGTTTTTTCGCATCCAGTCAGCCTGCTTCGCTGATTTTAATGGCCCCATCCCTATCAAGATTTTGCAATTCTCAAATGATCCGCTGAGGCTCAGTTTTTCTGAATATGCCTTTATAACCTCATAGTCAAAACAATATTGAGTCTGAACAAAATTGGCTCCTTCATGGATCTTTTTAATTAACTTTTCCATAGCATCAGGTTTAGATTTTTGGTCATACAAATCATCCGCCGCCCCCGAGAAAATGGGTAACGAATCATTTACTAAAGTCCCATCGGTTAGTGATCCCCCGGAAAGCGTCGCACAAAGTTTTATCAGACCGTTACTATTCAATTCATTCACAGCTACCGGCCCACCTTCAGGGGGTTGATCTCCGCTCAAGCATAGAACTTTGTTCACACCCACGGATAACGCACCAAGAAGAACCGATTCAAGAGCGATTTGATTCCTATCTCTTCCTGTTAGCTGAAGTATTACGTCTAAGCCGTTTCGTCTAATCTCTGAAGCTACCAAGAGGCTATTCAATCTGCTCTTGCAATTTGGGGAGTCGGTTACATTCACTGCATCAGCAAGATCAACTAAATCATCAACTTTTCTGGTGCTTGTTGCTAGGTCAGTAGAAACATCAGGGGTAGTTTCAGCAGTAAACAAAAATTCAGCTTCTTTAAACAATTTCTTTACCTCGCTAATATTTTCGATGGATCGTAAAACGGAAGTTGAACCAGTTCGCCTTCAAACTCGCCGGACGAAGTGGAAATCCGTAAATGGTAATTGGGTGGCTTCGGTTCATTTAATCTGATAAGGCCAACGCCATACTTTAAGTAAGGAGACCAGCCCCCAGCACTGACGAATCCAACTTCTTCCCCCCCTGATTCAACCAACTTGTCACCTCTCGTTAAAGAAGTTTCCATGCATTTGATACCCATTAGACGCAGCGCTGTATGCTTTGTGTTTACTAACGCTTGCCGGCCTATAAACTCTTTTTTTTCCTTATGAACCAAGCGACCAAGACCTACTTCATAAGGATTAAAACTCTGATCAATATCAGTTCCGTAATCTACGATGCCAGCTTCAATTCTTCTCGTATGCATAGAAGATATGTCAGACGCCATCAAGCCCGCAACTGAACCCTTTTCGAGCAAGTATTCCCATAGACCAACCCCATCAAATTCCTTATTTTTAGAGTATATTTCAAAGCCTCGCTCCCCTGACCAACCTGACCTGGAAATATAAAAAGATGACCCATAAATTTCGGTTTCGATGGCGTCATAATAGGAAAAAGAATCTGGAGAAATATTAGTTATAGCTTCCAATACTTGTAATGAGGTAGGTCCCTGTATCTGTAAAACCCAGGAGTCGAAATCTCTGATTGAAACATTTAAGTTTCCGATATGCGCAGTCGCCCAATTTAGAAAGTCTCCATTGGCCTGCACATATATAAATTCGCGTTCGCTCGGCCTCATCAAGACGCCATCCATGACAATGCCACCATGATGATTACATGCTATTGCATAGCCCGCTCTTCCAATCCGTATCTTGTTAATATCACGCGTAAATAGTCGCTGCAAAAACTCTAGACTATCAGGACCTGTAATCTTTAAAGGCGTCTCTGGCACATCATATAAGCAACATCGCGAGCGCAGATGAAGATAATGAGCTTTTTCATCATAACCAGAACTTATTGGGTAAAGCCTTCCATTGTAAATACTGTATTGTGTGTCGTCCCGGTCATTGCATGCAAAAAACGGTGATTTTTTAAATCGATGATCCGAGACTGGTAAAAAAGATATGGACATCTATTTCTCTCTTTCGTTGTTTACTTAAAAAAGGCAACACACTACCCTCGAATTGGGCCTCAAAATGGCCGAAATTCCAACAAATCCTTTCAAACATACTAGGATACTGTGGACTGAAGGATCAGTTTTAGTTGACTAATTTTTCTTGCTTAGACTAGATTTTCGATCTACCATGCGCGACCGAATATTCACACTCAATGGGTAGGGTCGTCAAGATGAGAATTCTCTTAATTTCTTTTCTTTTATATGGTTTTTCTTCTTACAGTTTCTCTCTTGATTCGGAATTATCATCGGGAGATCAAATTGATGATTTAACGGCTCCTGTTTATTCCCCATTCATTGAACGGTACGTCCTTGATGAGCTAAAGGAACTAAGAATTGACCAAGCGAACGCGCGTCACGAGATCATTCAACAAATAGTTGATCGAGAGAAAGCATCTGTCGATCGAGGTGTAGAGTACGCCACCAGCGCGATTACTTATTTCTTTTATCTTATTGCCGCGGCAACTTCTTTACTAGTTTTAGTCGGTTGGTCTTCATTGAGAGAGATAAAAGAGGGCGCGCGCAATTTTGCGGACAAAGAAATCTCTAAGGTGGTTCAAAAATATGAAAAACGATTGCTAAGCATTGAAGACGAACTGGAAGAAAAGAGAACGCAAATAGAAGAAAATAGAGAAGAGATTGAAATGACTCAGGAAATTCAATCTCTATGGTTGCGAGCCCAACAGGACTCCTCTCCTGCAAACAAGATTACGGTCTATGACGAATTATTGAAACTCCGAGGAGATGATTGTGAAGCGCTCACCTACAAAGCTGATGCAGTTCTTGAACTAAATGAACCTCAGTGGGCTATAAATCTTTGTCAACAAGCACTCAAGATTGATCCCGATAATAGTCACGCGTTTTATCAACTAGCTTGCGCATATACTGTAATGGAGCAATTTGAAGAGGCTGTTCGCTGGTTAGCAGAGGCATTAAAACGATCCGACAGCTACGTTGACGAGATCAGGCTAGATCCAGCGCTTACAAAATTGGTAAATAACGAGGTTTTCGATCAGCTTACAAACCTGATAGACATCAGAAACTCTAGTCCAAAAATAGATAAATAAAAGGCTTTATCAAAATCATTGAAAGGAACGTTTTTTCAGAAACATGCATTGATGAGATAAGTAAAATAGTTAATAGTTGAAGAGTAGTGCGGACTTTAAGCTAGTATTTTAAGTTGGCCGAACGTCGAACGCCAATACCGTTCGATCCTCAGACGATGTAAACGGAATAGTGTAATGCATGAGAGAGGCTGGGAAAATCACTACATCCCCCGTGGACACATCAATACTTTGATCCGCGTTAAATTTTCTATTTTCTCTATTTAGGGCATCGTCAACACACACGACAAAATTCCCTGCGCTTGTCGCCTTTTTTGCTGGCACATTTATATAGACTGCACCACTGAGCCAACCATGTTCATGCATATGAGGCCCGAGCTGGCCCCCACTTTTCATATTTATAAGCCACCCTTTAAGATAGAATTCACTTGGCCATTTTCTTAGAAACCCCTCTTCAGAATTATGAAAGGAAACGCGGTATTTCTCGATTTCTTGCAAGATAATGCGTTCAATCCGATTAATCTTCTCATTATTTTTAGCAAAGAGGTTGCCTGCAGTTTGGTGTCCCTTTGTTAAAAGATCTTGTTTTCGAAACGCAAGATTTTCCTCTTTTAGAACATCTTTAATCGGTCGAACAAAAGTCTCTTCAAAATCACAATTTTCAGATAGATTTTTCTTGACCACATAATGAAACGGAGTTTTTGCGAATACGTTGTTCTTCTTAATCCCATATCTGATTTCAGCCCGAGCGGTCAGTGATCCAATAGTTGAATTTATCTCACCGCGTTGCATCAAAAAGTTTAACTGATTAACAAAACCAGCCTTATCCTCTAACTCAAAATAGCATTTTAATAAAAGTGTCTGACTGTTCCCGTTGCAATTATCTAAAAGAAACTTTTTTGCCTCCTGATAATCACCAAGACTGATTAATAAAACCCCTAAATTATATCGTGCTTCAGGGAAATCAGGTTTAAGTTCTAAAGCCTTCGTGTAGCTGGCCTTGGCATCATCAAATCTGCCATATTCCTTAAGAATCGTTCCTAAATTGTTGTGCGCCTCGGGATAATTAGCCCGAATTGAAATCGCTTGAGCATAGCCTTGCCTCGCTTCTTTAAGTTTTCCCAGCTTCTGAGCTGTGGCCCCGAAATTATAGTGAGCATCTGCGAAATCTTCTTTCAATCCTATGACTCGAAGATAGCTTTTTTCAGCCTCTTCTAACCTTTCCATTTCTCTTAGGGTATTGCCAAGGTCAAAGTGAGCTTCGAAAAAACTTGGCTTTAGCTCAATCGCTCGACAGTATGCGGTCTTTGCCTCTTTATCTCTTTTTAGCGCTCTTAAAGCGCTACCTAGATTGTAAAAAGCCTCGGGGAACAGAGGGTTCAATTCTATAGCTTTTCGTAAAGATATTTCAGCTTCAGCTAATCTGCCGAGCATCTTCAAAGTTAAGCCCAAGTTGTAATGACCTTCGGCATCACTAGGAGCTAACTTCACGGCCTGAGAATTCACTTTAAGTGCATCCCCTATTTGGCCTGTCTCTCCAAAAACCGCACCTAAAATTTTCCAAGGGAATGGGTCGTAAGGCCTTTTTTTGATGCAAGCACGTGCGAGCCTTTCCGTTTCCTCAAATTTTTTGGTGGCAAATAGTTCTACGAGAACTTGGATCTCTTCTTGCCAAGGGCCTGAGTCTCTCTGGCTCTTCTTTTTGCTTTTATATTTTTTCTTCTTTCCACTTGAAACTCTTCCTCTGTTAATGATGCTTAGATTTTTTTTCCGATCTCTAAGATCACCGAATTTCTTAGACTTACTCGAAGAATCTATTAGCATCTTTAGAGCATCAAATGTCTCTGCAGACACCCCTTCCGATTTACCATTCTTTAGGACACTTAAAGCAAGCTCATATTCCTTTTCCTGAACAAGAGCCTCGATATAAGTTACCCAATATTTCTCAATATTCGGATTAGCTTCCAACGCGTTTTCAAATAAGGATAACGCGTTTCCAACATCTCTCTGGGCAAAAACTAAAACACCTAGATTATGGTTCGCGTCAGAGTGCGATGGTTGAACTCGCAGGATCCCACGATAAAATCGAGCTGCTTCCGAAGTTTTTCCCTCGTTATGGGCAGCTATCCCTTTCATCAAAGCTTGGTCGACACTAAGCTTCATTTAAAACACAATACTTTTAATTTGTTGATAGACCATCTCTAGGTTTTCCAAAAGATTGTTTAAAATTCTAGGCTATAAAAATTAACACCGATCATGATTCTATCCTTTTCTCCGGAGTAGACTGCTGAGTGTCTTCGATCAGCTGGCATTATCACTATCATTCCATCACGCGGAAGAATATCTTCATCAGGAGCGTATAGTTTCAATAACCCTGGTTCGCCACATTTTTGGTCTCCTACCGAGAGATAGTAAACGAGACTGTATTTTTGCTTTGATAATCCCAGTTGTTTATCAATCAATTTCACGTGATGGTGAGGGAGAGAACCTCCTCCTTTTTTTAAAATATTAAAAAAAGAGTCGTACACATAAACATCACTTTGAACTGCATCTCGCATAATCTTAATCAAATCCAACGAGACCCTTTTTATTATTTTATTCTTCTCTTCAAACATAAGAAAATTAGGCGAACACGAACCCGTCCCGAATCTTGCATCTTTCGTAAAATCGAGATTCCTTGAAGCCATTTGATAAACCTGGCTAATAAGATCTGGTTCTGCAACCCTGTTTGAGATCAAAAAACTAGAATTCAATCTTGACCCATTCGCCACCCCAATAACATGGCGTCCGCCAGCAGAGGTCTTTGGTTCAGCAGCTGAACTGACAACTTTCAACCTTAGGTCATTTATCCGGAGATCAGGTTTAAGTTGATATGCTTTTTGAAAACTATCCAAAGCCGAATCTAAATCTCCTTTTTCAGAAATAATGCAACCAATATTACTGTGCGCTTCTGCAAAACTAGGTCTTAAAGTTATTGACTCTAGATAACTTCTTTCGGCTTCATCAGCTTTGCCCAACACATCCAAAACACAACCTAAACCAAAGTAAGCTTCGGCAAAACAAGGCTTAATTGCTATTGCTTTTCTATAACTTTCCTCAGCCTCATCAAATCTTTCGAGTTCTTGCCTCACATTACCCAAGTTGTAATGCGCATTAACGTAATCTGATTCTAGTGCTATTGCTTTTCTATAACTCTCCTCGGCTTTCTCTAACCTTCCAAGGGCTTGAGCGATGTTCCCAAAGTTGTAGTGAGCAGTCGAATAATCCGGTCTCAATTCTATCGCGCGACCCATGCTTAAAACCGCATCCTCTAGCATGCCATTCGCTTGAAAACTCAGACCTATATTATGGTGGGCTTCAGCACTTTCCGAATGAAATCTCAGAGCTTGGTGGTTAACTTTTAGAGCCTCTGAAAACGCTCCTCGTTTTAAAAGCAAAGTACTTAACACACTCCAAGCATATTGATGCCCGGGAAACTCCCGAGTAATACGCAAAGACAAGTTTTCTGCGTTCCCATATAATTTATTCTCAAGATCCTTGTTTAGGTTATCTATACACTCCTTGGGCGGACCTAGATTTTTCAACCCCTTCTTAAAAGGTTTTTTCTTCTCTTTGTTTGAGGCAATCCGTTTTCTCCCACGCGAAAACCTGTGTCTTTTTTCTAACCTTTTCGTAAAGTCGGAAGCCGATTCGGTCGCAAGCTTTAAAGATAATTTCTTCAGTTTTTCTTCGTTTACTCCTGCTCTCTTCCCATCCAACCCGGCCTTCCTTGCCTCGCGGAATTTTCTCTCTATGATTAGAGCCTCAATATAACTTAGCCAAAATTGTTCGTTCTTTGGATTCTCATTGAGTGCTGTCCTAAGAAAATTTATTGCTGAGAAAGAGTTATTAGAGGAAATCGCCAAAATGCCCAGATTATGATTTGCATCCGGATGAAAAGGTTGTGTTTCAAGGATAGTTCTATAAAGGCGCTCTGCTAGGACCAGGTTACCATTTTTATGCGCATCAATCCCCTGCTGCATTGCTTGATCAATTGTTAGTTCCATAAAATATTCAAAATACCGTGCTAGGTGAATTCAAATACATTTCTGCATCATTCTTTTGAAAAGACGAATTCATCAATTTATTGATCAAAAAAATCGTCACTTACTGCCTTTTTAATCCAGTCTTTAGATTAAGACCTCAGTTAAGGCACAAAAGTCTTTCAGCGAATAACAACAGCAAACTATGTGCCATCTTTGGAAAGAGATTTTTTTCTATTTTTTAACTAGTTAGACAGACAACTAGAGGCATGCTATTTGTTATCTTAGTATTCCGGCAACTTTTAGTCCGGAAAAATGAAGTCAGAGCGGCAAGAAAATGCCCTTTTTTTATTTGTCTTCATAGCGTTTAGTTCGTCGGCTCTATCATTTAGCTCCTCTATGATTTGCAACTCACTTTCCGTAGTTGCTACAGCAAACCATCAAGTGCTCCATTGAGGAATGGTTCATATTTTTTCCATTTTCGAGAGCTACCTTGGTAGACTTTTTGCCTAACTTGAAGGTTGGACGCTGTTGCTACTCTTCTCGTATTGTTTTGAGGCGATAGGCAGTTTTCATCCCAGTCTAAGCCTAGATATTCTATTAGCCGTCGAGTCTCACTTTCCTGATTAACTGTTAGTAGGTCGTAATCAAGATTATAAATTCTTTTACTTAGCGTGTTTATCCAAAAATCCATAAGGCTTTCGTAAAGTTTATGATAACTAATTACGTCATCAATTGCGTAACAATAGCCCATACTTGTAGACACAAAATACTGCCTATAATTCGCCCAACATACTGCGGCAGGATTTCTTTTGACGTGTACTATTTTAGCTTCAGGAAAAGCAGCAGCAAGCAATCCCAGGTAACGAAAGTTTTGTGGCATCTTGTCTGAAACAATCAAATTTCCGCAAGAGAAATCCTTAAGTTTTTTAAGATATTTAGCTCGGAAGTTCAGCAGGGATTCGTCAGTTGCTTCAGAAAAACCAGTAGCAATAGCTGCGCCAAATTGAGCTACAAAAGATAACTCGCCCGCACCTGTGACTTGCGAACTAGAGGAAATGATTTGTTCGACTAAAGTAGTGCCGGAACGCGGCATCCCAACAATAAAAACTGGTTTTAGTTTAATTGCTAAACTGCAACGTTCTAGTGACTTTTTTTCTATTTTTGGATAGCTAGATTTAATCTGTTTAAAGAGTTCTACATCTTGATTGATATCGTAATTTAAAAGCCCTTTACGCAGTAGATTGCCCTCTTGATAATGCAGAAACGCTTTCTCAAAGTCTCCTAAATCCTCACAAGCTTTTGCTAAGCCAAAGTTAACATGGCAACGCTGCTCTTCTGAGATCTTTTCATCAAGATATAGCTCCTGCATTTTTGAATACTGTTCATCTTTAGCATCAAATCTTTTCAATAATGCAAGATGTCGATGGGCTTCGGCATAGTCAGGTTTCAATTCTATCGCTTGTGTGTAACTTGCTTCAGCTTCGTCCAACCTTCCCAGCTCTTGGAGCGTGACACCCAAGTTGCTGTGGGCTTCGGCATAGTCAGATTTCAGTTCTATCGCTTGTGTGTAACTTGCTACAGCTTCGTCTAATCTGCCTAGTTCTTTAAGCGCGTTACCCAAATTGCTGTGAGCTTCGGCATAGTCAGGTTTAAATTCTATCGCTTGTGTAAAGCTTGCTTCAGCT
>CACFLG010000027.1 GCA_902567095.1 uncultured OM182 clade bacterium | reverse complement strand
GCAAAAAAGCAGAGCAAGATGAAACGAGAATCTTAAAGAAAAAAGCGCCAAGGCCCAGATCAGAGCTCAAGACATCAAAGCTTGCGCCTTACAAGTCTGATCGAAATGAAGATTATATGAATAATGCTCATAAGGATCACTTCCGAGAAATCTTAACTACCTGGAAAATGCAACTTATGACGGAAGTAGACCGCACCGTTAGCAACTTAAAAGATGAGATGGCAAATTATCCCGATCCTGCAGATCGAGCGAGTCAAGAGGAGGAATTTAGTCTAGAGCTAAAAACGCGAGATAGAGAGAGGAAACTAATTCGAAAAATTGAGAGCACCATGGATCTTATTGACCAAGACGATTACGGTTACTGCGAATCATGTGGGATCGAAATCGGAATTAAGAGGTTAGAAGCTAGACCCACAGCTACCAAATGCATCGATTGCAAAACTCTTGACGAAATCAAAGAACGACAAATACACGGCTAGGAATTTTAGAGACGAGTCAAATTCGCGCTCACACTATGTAGGACGTTTCGCTCCATCACCCAGCGGACCTCTTCACTACGGTTCGTTAGTAACCGCTCTGGCTAGCTTTCTTGACGCTAAGCATAACAAGGGTAAATGGCTACTCAGAATAGAAGATTTAGATTTTTTTCGAAACTCTAGAAGCGCGAGTTTGGAAATTCAGAAACAGCTCAAAGGATTCAGGCTCATCTGGGATGACGAAGTCTTATTCCAGAGCTCCAGCACTTTAGGCTACAGTGAAGCGCTAAAGCAACTTGCAGATAGCACATATTTATGTTCATGCAATAGAAAAGAAAGCCGTCCAATATACAACGGGAATTGCAGAAAAAATGGGGCAGATAAAACCAAGAGCACCGCGCTAAGATTAATGATTTCTCAAGATAAATTGAGCTTTAAAGATGCAGTCTTTGGCCATCTTCAGTGGAAAGGATTAGAAGATTTAGGAGATTTCATAATAAAAAGAAAAGATGGGGTATTTGCCTATCACTTGGCGGTTGTCGTAGACGACCTAAACCAAAAAATTACTCACGTAGTGCGTGGCTCAGATCTCCTTGATTCTACTCCAAGGCAATTAGACATATATAAAAAACTAGGCTTAAACCCACCGAAATATTGCCATCTACCTGTAATAGTTGACTCCAACAATTTTAAATTAAGTAAACAAAGTTTCGCAAAAAAAGTGGATCCCGAAAAAGCAGTCACAATACTAAGACTTGCTCTGACAGATCTAGGCCAGATTATACCCAGAACAGAAAATCACCAGCACCTACTAGAACAGGCAATAAAAAATTGGAATGTAGAAAGAATACCGAAGAAGCTAACAACCAAAGCACCTAAAATGCTCCTTTGATAAATAAACAAAGAAAAAAAGAAAACGAGTTTAAAAAGTTTTTGGACAATAGAAATATTGTATATATTTCATTACTTTACAGATTTTAAAAAAAAACATGAATTCTGTTTATTTTTCTGAGATAGTGTGTTCGAGGGTAAAGTTAATTGTTTCAACTAACCTCTTTCCTCAACCCAGCACATGTAATACATGTGCTTTCAAAAAAATAAGAAGAAAGATAAGAATAAAAATATTCTGGCTCGCTAAATGGGAAAAGTTCGCTTTTCCCATTTTCTTTTGTGAATAGAGAGAAATATTTAACTTGTGCTCATCATATCGATATTAAAAATAATGTTTCCCAAAAAGATTAGTGCAGCTAATCTATAGCCCTATCGAAATCTTGAATTCTATGAAACGCTCAATAGACCAAGAAAAAATAAGTAAGAACGCGCTTTCAGTTATTTCTAAATTAAACAAGGAAGGATTTGAAGCGTATCTGGTTGGAGGGTGCATAAGGGATCTTCTCGCAGATAATGTTCCTAAAGACTTTGATATAGCTACAAATGCTCATCCTTCGGATATAAGACAAATTTTTCGAAACTCCAGAATCGTAGGGAAGAGATTTCAGATTGTTCACGTAAGATTCGAACGTGAGATAATAGAGGTATCAACTTTTCGCAGACTAGACACGAAGGTTATCGAAAATCAGTCCGATTCAGGAATGATTCTAAGAGACAACTCTTTTGGATCCCTCGAGGAAGACAGCCTCAGACGTGATTTCGGAATCAACGCGATATACTATAATCCTATCTCAAAGCAACTCATCGATCTTCAAGGAGGAGTAGATGATATTTCTCGAAAGGTGATCAAATCAATTGGTCCTATAGATCTGAGACTTCGTGAGGATCCGGTGAGAATGCTTCGCGCTATCCGAATTTCGGAGAAATTAGAATTCGAGCTAGAAAATGACATAAAAGAGAGCATCAGAATTGAAGCCCACTTAATTCAAGATGTTTCGCCAGCAAGACTATTCGAAGAATCACTCAAGATGTTTATGGGAGGTTATGGCGCGCGGGTTTTTCTTAAACTAAAAGAACTTGACGTATATAAATGGATGTTTCCCAATAACGGATCCCCTGTAAAAGAATCTAATCTGGAGCTTTTAATAAGAAAAGCTCTTGAAAGCACCGATCAGAGAGTTCTTAGGGATATGCCAATAACACCAACTTTTATATATGCTGCAATTCTATGGTATCCATTCTTAGCCGAGAGAAGCAGAAACATTAAAGAAATGGGCTTAAACAACTATGATGCTTCGAATGAGGCAGCTTCAAGCGTTCTTTCGAAACAACAACTTATTACATCCATTCCAAGGCGTTTTTCAACGCCTATTAAGGACATCTGGTTTCTCCAATTTCGTCTGAACTTTCGTTCCGGCAAAAAGCCTTTTCGAACTCTACAACACAAAAGATTTCGAGCCTCATACGATTTTCTTTTGATAAGAGAAGCCGCAGGCGAAAAAACGGGGGATCTGGGAGATTGGTGGACAGCTTATCAGGCTGCATCAGATGAAGAGAGACAGAATTTTCAAAAGTTCGCTAGGAAAAAACCCCATACTTCTGGATTTAGGAAATAAATTCATCAGGGGTCGATTAAAATTTATAAACAATTGTCAGTGCGCCAACTTAAACCACTCAAGCGTTGAGGCTAAAATGAAAAAAGATTTTCCTTACCCTGTTCCGATCAATATTTCAAAAGATGCATCGATCGATCAAGAAAAGCGTGAAGCCATGTATCAAGAGTCCTTAGAGGATCCTAAAAAATTTTGGGGAGAACAAGGCAAAAAATTTATATCTTGGATAACTCCATGGAAGACGGTTCATAAGAACGAATTTAAAAACGGTAAAACAGAATGGTTCATTGGAGGAAAGCTTAACGTGTCTTTCAATTGCGTTGATAGGCATCTTGAGGAAAGAAGAAATGAGACAGCGATTGTTTGGGAAGGCGATGAGATAGAAGACTCAAGAAATATTACTTACAGTGAACTTCACAAAGAAATATGCAAACTCGCCAATGCTTTAAAAACTAATGGAATAAGAAAGGGAGATAGAGTCTGCATCTATATGCCTATGATTCCAGAGGCAGCTTTTGCAATGCTTGCGTGCTCTAGAATAGGTGCTATTCACTCGGTAGTTTTTGGAGGGTTTTCACCCAGCGCTCTAAGGGACCGAATTTTAGATGCCGACTGCTGTGCGGTTATTACTGCTAATGAAGGGAAAAGAGGAGGGAAAATTGTTCCCCTTAAAAAAAATGTTGACCAAGCGCTCATCGAGTGTGCGAATGTAAAACGTGTTCTTGTTGTAAAAAGAACTGATGTGCTTCCTTCTTGGGAAGAAGGCCGAGATATTTGGTATCACGAGGCCATTGAGAGGGAGGCCACAGAATGTTTTATTGAACCTATGGATAGTGAAGACCCTCTTTTCATCCTCTATACTTCTGGCTCAACCGGAAAGCCGAAAGGCGTTCTTCACTCCACAGCAGGATATCTGCTGCACGCTGCCATGTCACATAAATATGTTTTCGACTACAAAGACGGTGAGTTATTCTGGTGCACGGCCGATGTTGGATGGATAACCGGGCACAGTTATATCATCTATGGTCCTCTCGCTAATGGAGCTAAAACGCTTATTTTTGAAGGAGTACCTACTTACCCTGATAGCTCTCGTTTCTGGAATGTTATAGATAAGCATAAGGTAAATATTTTCTACACGGCACCTACCGCAATAAGATCTCTGATGGGTTTAGGCGATGATTTTGTAACCAGAACCTCTAGAGAAAGCCTTCGCATTTTAGGCAGCGTAGGGGAACCTATAAATCCTGAAGCTTGGGAGTGGTATTACAAAGTAGTTGGAAAGAGCAAATGTCCGATCGTGGATACTTGGTGGCAAACCGAAACTGGGGGCATTATGATAGCCCCTCTTCCTGGAGCTACCCCTTTGAAGCCCGGCTCGGCAACCAAACCCTTTTTTGGAATAGAGCCTGCCATACTTGATGGTGAAGGGAACGAAATTATGGGAGAGGGCTCTGGTGATTTAGTCATTAAAAATTCTTGGCCAGGTCAAATACGGACTGTTTGGGGAGATCATAGACGATTAGTGGAAACTTATTTTTCTGCCTATGAGGGCTATTACTTTACGGGAGATGGAGCTAGGCGGGATGAAGAAGGATACTTCTGGATCACCGGCAGAGTAGATGATGTTTTAAATATTTCTGGGCATAGACTTGGTACTGCGGAAGTAGAAAGTGCTTTAGTAGAACATGAACTTGTAGCTGAAGCTGCAGTAGTTGGTTTCCCTCACCCCGTCAAGGGACAAGGAATCTACGCCTATGTCACTCTAATGAAAGGTTATAGCGGGGAACAAACCATAATAGAGGAGCTCAAAGCATTGGTGGCAGAAAAAATAGGTCCAATAGCGAAGCCAGATCTTATCCAGTGGTCTCCCAATTTACCTAAAACCCGTTCGGGAAAAATCATGCGTCGGATTTTAAGAAAAATAGCGGAGGGAGAGCTTCAGCAGTTAGGCGATACTAGCACCTTGGCCGATCCAACCGCAGTAGACGAGCTGATCTCAAATAGGGTCCAGCAAAGCGATTAACGGGCTGTATTATCTACTCTTCATCGTCTTCTGGATTTCCTGGAGCGACAGCATCCTCGTCACTAACGTCCTTCATCGACAACTTAATTCTTCCCCGGTCCACATCAAGCACTTTAACTTTGACTTCTTGTCCTTCAGATAGATAATCGGTAACTTTTTCGACCCTTTCCTCTGCTATTTGAGATATGTGAACTAATCCATCTTTGCCTGGCAAAATATTAACGAATGCTCCGAAATCAGCTATTTTTGCTACCTTTCCCGTATAAATTTGTCCTACTTCCGCTTCAGCAGTAATAGCTTCTATCGAAGCGACCGCAGCATCTCGAGATTCCAGATTTTCTCCAAAGATTATAATGGATCCATCATCCTCGATCTCTATCGAAGCGCCGCTCTCTTCTGTAATCGATCTAATAGTAGACCCACCTTTTCCTATCACATCCCGAACCTTTTCAGGTTCAACTTTTATAGTAACCATGGCGGGAGCGTTCTCCGAGACTTCTGCCCTGGATCTACCTATCACTTTATTCATCTCTTCAAGAATATGGAGTCTTGCCTCTCTAGCTTGATCCAAAGCAGTCTCCATTATTTCTTCTGTAATCCCTTGAATTTTAATATCCATCTGGAGAGCGGTAACACCTGCCTCTGTTCCAGCGACTTTAAAATCCATATCGCCCAGATGATCTTCGTCACCTAAAATATCTGTTAAAACTGCGAAACCACTTTCTTCAAGAACCAAACCCATAGCAACCCCTGCAACGGGAGCTTTGAGAGGGACCCCAGCATCCATTAACGATAAACTCGCCCCACAAACGCTAGCCATAGAAGAAGAACCATTTGATTCGGTAATTTCGGAAACTACTCTTGTCGTATATGGCCACTCTTCAGCGGCTGGAAGCACAGCGGTGATGCCGCGTCTAGCTAGCCGCCCATGACCAATTTCTCTCCGTTTAGGCCCCCCCGAGAAACCCGTCTCTCCAACACTATAGTGCGGAAAATTATAATGCAGAAAAAAATTGTCTCGATAAGAGCCATGAAGCGCATCTATTATTGCGGCATCTCGCGTGGATCCCAAAGTAGTTGAGACAAGGGCTTGCGTTTCTCCGCGAGTAAACAAAGCGGAACCATGCGCTTTCGATAGAACGCCTACTTCAACCTCTATTTTCCTTACTGTTCGATTGTCTCTCCCATCAATACGGGGATTCCCCTCTACGATAGATTTCCGAACAATTCTCTTCTCTAGTGAGGCAAAGACATTAAGGACATCCTCCTCTTCAAAAACTTCTGTGATTAGTTCCTCTTTTGCCATTTCGCGCAAACGAGCCAAGGATTCTTGACGCTCTTGCTTATCCACGATCTTATATGATTCCTCAATTCCCTCGGAAAAAGAATTCTCTAAGGATTCTTGAAGGGAATTATCAACTTCAGGTCTTTCCCACGACCACTCTTGATTTCCTAAAGCATCTTTGAATTCTTTAATCGCACTTATGACAACTTGCATTTCTTGGTGAGCGAACAAGACCGCTCCAAGCATCTGATCCTCTGTAAGTTCGTTTGCTTCTGACTCGACCATCAACACGGCCGATTCTGTCCCTGCCACTACCATATCTAAATCAGAAGAATCCATCACATCACGTCCGGGGTTTAAAATATAACCGTCAGGCGAAAAGCCTACCCTAGCTGCACCTACTGGCCCCGCAAACGGAATCCCTGAAATACTCAGAGCTGCCGAAACCCCTATAAGCGCAGGAATATCAGGATCAATATTCTTGTTTGCCGAAACAACCTGACAAGTTACCTGCACTTCGTTCATAAAACCTTTGGGGAACAAGGGCCTTATCGGCCGATCAATCAACCTAGATGTTAGAGTTTCTTTTTCCGAGGGCCGCCCCTCTCTCTTGAAAAATCCTCCAGGAATCTTTCCCGCTGCATAGGTTTTTTCCTCGTAGTTCACAGTTAACGGAAAGAAATCTTGTCCCGGTTTCGCATCTTTCCTGCCAACAACTGCTACCAAAACACTTGTATCTTCAATAGTGACCAAAACTGAAGCTGTTGCCTGTCTTGCGATTTTTCCGGTTTCAAGCAATACCTCTTGTTCACCATACTTAAACTTTTTACTTATATAACTCACATTATTCTCCATCATCGGCTTGAACTTCATACCGACACAAATTTTATCGACGCAAACCTAGTTTCTTAATAAGCGCCCCATAGTTCTCTAGACTTTTTTGTTTCAAATAGTTCAAAAGTTTCCTTCTTTGGCTGACCATCCTTAACAAGCCAACTCGTGAATGATGATCATTTGAATGATCCTTGAAATGGATTTGAAGTTCCTCGATATTTGCAGAGAGAAGGGCAATTTGAACTTCTGGAGAACCGGTATCATTTTCAGACTTTCCAAACTCCCTCACAATTTCAGATTTTTTCTCAACACTTAAGGCCATAACTTAATTCTCCTAAATATGCCTATTTTTATTGTTCCGTGTTTTCCGATCCGCGCATATTTACAGACCTTTTTTTCAAACCACGGATTCGTATTTTTTCAAATCAATATTTTGGGCAGAAGTATACGTTATCAAGGGCTTTCTTAGAACCTGCATCATTTAAAACCTTGAAAAATCTCTAATTTATCAACATTTTTTTAGGCAAAAGGCGCCCATTAGCGAGAAACTCACCAATTCCGAGAAATTCCGCCGGTCGGTTTAAATTTTTAGAATAGATAGTTACAAGCCCCAGGGGCGCCAAACTTTCAACAGAAATAGTTTTGCCATGCCTAAGGCTTATCTGTGATTGCTCTGGAACAAAGATTCTGGGCCAACCTGCTAATGCCGAGTCAACTGGCAGCAGCCTCGCATCTAAAATATCATATTTTTGCCTAAGATCCATTATCGAGTCTAAAGTAAAACAATCTCTAATTGAAAAGGAAGCTACCTGCAAGCGCCTTAACTCTCTTACATGAGCTCCACATCCTATCGACTCTCCTATGTCCTCAACAAGGGTTCTCACATAAGTGCCCTTACTACAGCGTATGAACAATTTTGCTTCGTTTCCAGTAAGAGATAACAGATTTAGCTCGAAGATTTCTATATCGCGAGGTTCACGCTCGATCGTAATACCTTTTCTAGCAAGCTTATATAGCCTTTCTCCATCTACTTTAAGCGCGGAAAACATAGGAGGGATTTGTTGTGTTTTTCCTCGATACATTTTAAGCACACTCTCTACACGATCCATATTTAAAAAACCCGTCGGTCTCTTTTTAACCACTCTGGCTTCTGCATCTCCGGATTCGGTGGTAATTCCAAGCCGAATGGTGGTTTCATATGATTTTTCGGCATCTAAAAGAAACCGTGAGAATTTTGTTGCTTGCCCAAAACAAATAGGCAAGACTCCAGTGGCTAGAGGGTCTAAACTGCCAGTATGGCCGGCTTTATCTGCTTCGAATAAATGTTTAATTTGCTGGAGGGCTTTGTTAGATGATATCCCCTTTTCTTTGTCTAAAAGAAATATTCCGGTTAGTTGTCTGCCCTTTCGGTTGAGGGGCATTTAGATTTCTAGTTTTTTTCTTGGAGTACGGCAGAGATTCGTCTTTTCCTTCTTTATTAAGGAACTAATCCTAGCTCCCTCTCCCAGAGACGAATCATAATGAAATCTTAATTTGGGGGTCGTCCTCATTGATAGCTTCTTAGCTAATTTAGACCTAAAGAATCCGCTGGCTTCATTGAGCAGAAATTCTACTTTCTCAAAACTATCCTCTGGAAGTACCGTAAAATATATATCTGAAAAGGCGTAATCTCTGCTAACTGTCACTTCGTTAACAGTGACCATTCCTAGCCTTGGGTCTCTCAACTCCCTTTGCAAAAGCCCAGCTACTTCCTTTTGAATTAATTCTGCTACTTTTTTCTCTCGTCCGTTCTCTCTCTGCATCAATCACCGCCATCAAAGTTCCCTTGCCACTTCTTTGGAATCGAAGACCTCTATCTGATCGCCTACTTTCACGTCATTATAGTTTTTTACGCCTATCCCACACTCTGTTCCCATAGACACTTGTTCTGTTTCTTCTTTAAAATGCCTCAAAGATTCTAGCTCGCCCTCATAAATGACAACATTTTCTCTCAAAACCCTAATCTTTTTAGACCTATAAACTGAGCCCTCAATCACCATACAGCCAGCAATTGGACCGAATTTTTTTGACTTAAATACATCTCGAACTTGAGCAATACCTACTATCTCTTCTCTCACTTCAGGCGAAAGCATACCTGAAAGGGCTGCCTTAACATCATCTACCAAATCATAGATAACTTTGTAATAACGCAGGTCCAGCGCTTCACTCTCTATGACTTTCTTCGCTGCTCCGTCAGCTCTTACATTGAAACCGAAGACTACAGCGCCTGCAGTAACTGCATAATTTGCATCAGATTCTGTAATAGCTCCAACTCCTTCCATGACAAGATTGACTTTAACTTCTTCATTACCGATTTCTCGTAGCGCAGCTGTTATAGCTTCTAAAGACCCGCGCACATCAGCTTTAACCACAACATTCAGATTCTTTACCTCAGCCCCGTTAAAGTTTTCGAAAATATTTTCTAGGGAAGTGCTGGCTATGGATCTAGCTTGACCGGATTTTTCCGAGCTGAAATTCGCTATTTCTCTCGCTTGCTTTTCGTCTTTTGCTACACGAAATTTATCTCCAGCATTTGGAGTTCCACCCAGGCCCAATATAGAGACTGGCGTAGCTGGACCAGCTAGTTTTAGTTTGTTCCCGTTCTCATCACTCAAAGCTCTAGCTTTCCCATAAAATTGACCAGCAACAACTACATCACCTTGCTTTATTTGACCGTTTTGAATTAACAAGGTTGCTACAGGACCTTTGCCTTTATCTAACGCAGATTCGATAACGACGCCCTGACCCGGTCCATCTTCCACTGCCTTAAGTTCCATTAGCTCTGATTGAAGCAGAACAGCCTCCAGCAACTTATCAACACCTTCACCTGTGATAGCACTGCATCCGACAAACTGGGTCTCACCCCCCCAATCTTCAGGGATAACATCCCTTGCCGCGAGTTCGTTTTTAACCCTTTCTAAGTCAGCTCCTTCTCTATCGATTTTGTTGACTGCAACCACTATCGGCGCCTCTGCTCCCTTTGCATGCTGAATAGCCTCTTCAGTCTGGGGCATAACTCCGTCATCAGCAGCGACTACAAGAACAACAATGTCAGTTGAACTCGCTCCCCTGGCTCTCATAGCACTGAAAGCCGAATGCCCTGGTGTATCTATGAAACATATTTTTCCCTGCTTGGTAGACACCTTGTAAGCCCCTATGTGCTGAGTAATTCCTCCAGCCTCGGTATTCACGACTTGCGATTCTCTAATAAAATCCAAGAGAGACGTCTTTCCATGGTCAACATGCCCCATAACGGTTACCACTGGTGCTCGGCTCGTAGGTTCGGAATGGTAAATTAGATCGTCTTCCAAGTCCTTTTCCATGGTTTCCGCATCAATGAGTTTCACTTTGTGCCCAAATTCTTCGGCCAACAATTGTGCTGTCTCTTGATCGATTGTTTGGGTAATGTTTTTTACTATTCCCAAATTAAAGAGTGTCTTTATCAAATCGGATGCTTTAACAGACATTTTTTGGGAGAGCTGCTGAACGCTGACAGTTTCCGCTATTTCAACTTCTTTTTTTATTTCTTCGGTTGGCGCATTGAAACTATGCTTTTTCGCTGCTTTCGCGCCTGATCCTCTTTTAGCTCGAGGAGTCGCCAACCCTAGAGTTACCGCTTCGACTGGCTCACTGGACGCCAGGACTTCCTCATCTGCGAGATCTTGGTCGAGAAGATCTTCACTGATAAGTTCTTCAACTCGACGTTTTCTGCTCCCTTGACGAGACTTCTTCTTTTGCTTTTCGTCATCATCAATATCATGCTTAGTTTTCTTGCTTTTTCTTCCCGAAGAGCGAGAGTCATCCTCCGTTTTTTCTTCAACAATTAGGTTTTTTTGATCGGGTGCCTGAACCCCCGGGTTGTCCGTATTTTCTTCCAAGGACTTTGATTGAATCTCAGATTGCTTTTCTAGCTTGGCCTCGGTTTTTGAATCTTCAAGTTTAGTCTTTTCTTCAGTCGATTCCGCCTTTTCTTTTTCTCCAACCAAAGTTAAAGCATCGGCATTTTCCAGAGCAGGATCGACCGAAACTGCCTCTAATCCCTGCTGCTCAGGGGCTTTGTCTTTAGTCACACTCCGTCTTACGTAAGTGCGTTTTTTCCTGACCTCAACATTTACTGTTCTTCCTCTCCCTGCGGATCCCCCGGCCTTGAGAGTTGACAAAGTCCTTCTTTTCAATGTTATTTTTTTTGGTTTATCCGAGACTTCTCCGTGGCTAGCTTTTAAATGCGCCAACAGTTTTTCTATTTCTTCTTTCTCTATGGAATCACTGGGGTTTCGTTGCGGAAGCCCTGCCTCCTCTATTTGAAGAAGAAATCTATCAATCGGGGTACCAACACGTTCCGCTAACTGCTCTATTGATTCGTCAGACATCAACTCTTCTCCAACTAAAAAAAGATTCCAAACTAAGCTTCCTCTTCAAACCATGGCGCTCGCGCAGTCATGATTAGTGAACCGGCTCTCTCTTCAGTCATTTCTTCCAATTCCAAAAGATCATCCACCGCCTGCTCTGCAAGATCTTCCATAGACTTTATGCCTATAGCGGACAATTGATAAGCCGTTCTCTTGTCCATTCCTTCCATCTCTAGGAGGTCAGCTTCAGGCTCCAACTGCCCTATTTCTTCTTCGTTTGCTAATTCAATCATTGTTAAGGCGTCCTTTGCACGAGATCTTAGTTCCTCAACGATTTCTTGATCAAACCCCTCTATGGCCATCATTTCTTCAATTGGAACGTAGGCCACCTCTTCAATACTAGCGAATCCTTCTTCGACCAAAACTAAAGCAACTTCTTCCTCAACATCAAGTTTTTGCATAAAGTCTTGGATGATGGTTCCCGCTTCGGCTTCTTGCTTTTCCGCAGCCTCTTCCTCAGTCATTATATTGAGGTCCCACCCCGTAAGTTCACAAGCAAGTCTAACATTTTGCCCACCTCTACCTATGGCCTGGGCTAAGTTTTCTTCTGATACCGCAATATCCATGCTCTTCGTTTCTTCATCAAGCACAATCGATATGACCTCAGCAGGAGCCATCGCGTTGATTGCGAGCTGAGCAAGGTTGTCATCCCATGGAACTATATCAATCCTTTCATTTCCTAATTCATTTGAAACTGCCTGGACTCTCGAGCCTCTCATACCTACGCACGCACCCACTGGATCTATGCGCCCGTCATTTGTCTTTACGGCTATTTTTGCTCTCGAACCAGGGTCCCTCGCACACCCCAGGATTTCTATCACTCCATCTGCGATTTCAGGAACTTCTATTTTAAAAAGCTCCACTAACACATCAGGAGAAGTCCGTGAAAGAGCTAGTTGAGGACCTCTTGCCTCAGGCCGCACCTCCTCTAAAAGACCTCTGAGCAGATCTCCAACCCTAAAGTTTTCTCTAGGAATCCAGACCTCTCTGGGAAGAATGGCTTCAGCATTACCTCCTAAATCAACTATCACAGCCTCTCTAGTTACTTTCTTTACCTGCCCCTTAACCAGCTCACCAACACGACTGCGATACGCATCGACTACTTGAGCCCTTTCTGCTTCTCGCACTTTTTGCACAATAACCTGCTTTGCTGCCTGCGCCGCTATCCTCCCAAACTCTGCCGACTCGACTGCAATCTCGTAACGATCTCCTTCGACAAAGCTAGCGTCTTTGCTTTTTACCTCTGACAGAGTCAGTTGACATCCTGGGAACTCTTTCGCGTCATCGCTCACTACGTCCCAGTATCTGAAAGTCTCGTATTCTCCAGAGCTCCGATCGATTGAGACTCTTAGCTCTACATCTTCTTCCTGGTAACGCTTCTTCGCGGCAGTCGCAAGGGCAAGCTCCATTGCCTCAAAGATGACCTCTTCTCCAACACCTTTTTCGTTTGAAACTGATTCCACAACTAACAAAATCTCTTTGCTCATCGCTATACCTGATTTCCTTTATTCCTCATATACGAGGTGTCCTTTTTCAATTACCTCGAAGGGGAAAGTAAATTCCTCCTCACCCGACTCGATAACCACATCATATTCTTCAATTTTTGTCAGAATGCCTGAGTAATTCTTCCTCTCTTCAAAAGGAGCTTTTAAGCTAATCCTAACTTTTTCTCCGATATAAGCCGCATATTGCGAGATTTCAAAAAGTTTCCTGTCTAACCCCGGAGAAGACACCTCGAGCACGTATCTCTCAGGTAAAAAACTCTCTACATCTAGCATACTGCTGATTTGCCTACTTATATTAGCGCAATCGTCTACATTCACTCCGTTGGAGGAATCGATGTATACTCTGACGATACTAGATTTTCCCGAAGACAGTACTTCTATGCCCCACAAAGTCTTCTGAAAAGCCTCAGCTATCGGCAGAATTAATTCTCTTAAACGGTTTAACATTATCCCCAAACAAAAAATGGGCATAAAGCCCATTAGTTATGACGATTGAAAAACTCAATCATCTACAAGCACCCTTAAAGCCAGATTTTAAACCGACTAGGCACGTCTAAATATTGGTAGCGGGGGCAGGATTTGAACCTACGACCTACGGGTTATGAGCCCGTCGAGCTACCAGACTGCTCCACCCCGCAACTCAAGGGCCGAAATTATAGGTGTGCTTAGCCTTTTGGTCAACCTCCGAGCGATCAAAGACTTTCAATTGATTTGGAAATTTATCAAATCAGAAAGATTTCCAACTGAATACTTTTGCTTTCTTAGAACACTGAAAAAATCAAATTTAAGCCTAGTAAAGAAGTTAAAAGGGGGGGTTTATATTTGTAAGTGTTGGTGCCGAAGAGAGGACTTGAACCTCCACGGGGTTTCCCCCACTACCCCCTCAAGGTAGCGTGTCTACCAATTTCACCACTTCGGCATTAACTTCTGCTTTAACCCTCAGGGATTTCGGAGTCCTCGTTACTAAAGTCGTCGGAGACTATACGTTCTCCTGGGCCCGAATCGTTGTTGCTTTTTTCTTCCAAAACAGGAATTCCTGAATCTAATCCGTCAGCGGACCGCTCTTTTGCGAAAAAAGCTAAGGAGAAACTTGTTACGAAAAATAAAACTGCTACAAACGCGGTAAGTTTTACAAGAAAGCTTCCAGGGCCACCAGCACCAAAGACAGTCGAACTTGCTCCCGCACCGAAGCCTGCTCCTGCATCAGCACCTTTTCCGTGCTGGATCAAAATTAATCCTGTGATTGCTATTGCTATTAGTACGTGAACAAAAATAACAATAGATTCAAAAGTTTCCATTTTTACCCCTCTAAATCGTTTTTGCTATACGACAGATCTTACTAAAACTCTCTGAATCCAAAGATGCTCCCCCTATCAAGGCGCCATCAACCTCATCAAGAGCAAGAATTTCTGCAATATTCTTTTCCGTGACGCTTCCGCCATAAAGGATCTTTGTAGAATCAGACAAATTTATATCTACATCTCTCAGAATTTTTCTGATTTCTGAGAGCGCATTTCCTATCTGCTGTATAGTAGCACTTTTATTCGATCCAATAGCCCAAACCGGCTCATATGCTATTAAAAGTTCTTCTGACTGTGGCAAACTCTCCTGAGTAATAATAGGTTTTAATTGGTTAGATATCACCTCCAATACTTGCCCAGAATTTCTCTGTTCTAAACTCTCACCGACACAGACAATTGCTTTTAATCCAACTTTGAGGGCCTGTTTAAGCTTTTGAAATATAACGCCATCGCCCTCATTAAAAAGCTTTCTCCTCTCCGAATGCCCTAAAAGAACATACTCGCAACCGACGTCAAACAGCATTTTTGCAGAGACTCCCCCAGTCACTGAACCGGTTTCTCTTTCGTCTGTATCTTGAGCCCCGATTAAAATACTCGTGCCGCTTAAAGCTTTAGCCAATATTTGCAGATATACGTGGGGGGGAAGAATAATGACTTGCTCAGTCTCTAATTCTTTATCCAAAAAATCTCTTTTGAGAACGCGTAAGAGCCTGTCGATACTCTGTAAATTGCCATTCATTTTCCAGTTGGCAACCAAAATAGGAGGGCCTTTTTGTTTTAGCATTTCTAACATCATCAAAAAAAGAGGAAGATGGTAGCCACTTTAAATTTATCTTTCAAACCATTTTACTAAACTCTTTTTCTGCCTCGCAAGCGAGAGTCTCTGCTAGCCGGACCACAGTTGGAGCATTTTCGCCCTCTACCATTACCCTGACCACTGGTTCAGTCCCGGAAGCTCTAAGCACAACTCGACCTTTTCTCCCTAAGGCTTGTTCCGCTTGGGAAACAAACGTGGATAGGCGCTCCAATATATCTTTTTTTACGGGCTCTTTAGTTGGGACATTAACTATGTGCTGAGGATACTTTATAATATTTTTTCTTAATTCCTCTAAAGACTGCCCTAAATTGCTGCAAGCCGACAGAACCTGTAAAGCAGCCACTATGGCGTCTCCTGTTGAAGTTTGATCTAAGCAGAGTATATGGCCAGAAGCTTCGCCTCCAAGTAACCATTCTCTTTTTGTTAACTCTTCCAAGACATAACGATCTCCAACGGGAGCTCTGTAGAAAGGCACACCTAGATTCGCTAACGCCTCTTCAAGCCCCAGATTACTCATCTGAGTGCCTACCACACCGCCCCGCAAAGTTCCCGCCTTTAGCTTAGATAAAGCAATAAAGTAAAGAAGTTCATCGCCATCGAGTATTTCGCCGGTTGGATCAACCATAATTAGCCTATCACCGTCGCCATCTAGTGCAATTCCAAAATCTGCTCCACACTCTTTGACTAAAGCTACTAATGCATTCGGCTGGGTTGATCCAACGGCGGCATTTATGTTGTAACCATCGGGAGAAACTCCAATTGATTTCACGTCCGCTCCTAGCTCCGAAAAAACCTTCGGAGCAACTTGGTATGCAGCACCATTCGCACAATCCAAGGCTATTTTTACTCCACGTAGATTAAGTTCTGTAGGGAAACAACTTTTGCAAAATTCTACATAACGCCCCGACGCATCATTTATCCTGGTAACTTTTCCGATCCCATTGGAAACAAGCATAGGATAGTCACGATCAAGCTTCTGCGATATCAATTCCTCTAAAGACGAATCTAGTTTTTTTCCGAATTCTGAAAAAAATTTCACCCCGTTGTCTTCGTAGGAGTTGTGTGAGGCGCTTATAACAATGCCAGCAGAAGCATTAAGCGTTCGAGTCAAATAGGCTATAGCAGGCGTTGGCATTGGCCCTAGCAGGGCTACATTCATCCCAGATGAGACTAGACCTGCCTGGAGGGCGGATTCAAACATGTATCCAGAGACACGGGTATCCTTACCTATTAACACTCTATTTGAAGGTTCTTTTAGGAATACTGAGCCTAAGGCCCACCCTAAGCGAAGCATAAATTCGGGCGTTATTGGATCCTTCCCAACTTTACCTCTGATACCGTCAGTCCCAAAAAAAGTTCCGACCACAGTTCCGTTCCTTACCAATCAACAAGGCGTTCTTCAACTAAAGATTCCCAGACTTTCAAGGCCGCGACTGTTTCTTTTACATCGTGGACCCGCAGTATTTTCGCGCCATTTTTAACGGCAAATAGCGCAGCGGCTAGACTACCACCCAACTGGTCACCGCAAATCTTTTTTATAGTGCTTTTCCTAGAGGCGCCGACCATTATTGGTAATCCTATTTCTTTGAAAAGATCTAAGTTATTGATTAATTTTAAATTTCCCAGAGGAGTTTTACCGAATCCAAAGCCAATATCAATGATTAATCTTTCTGCACTTATTCCTTTTTTTTCGCATTCTGCAACTCTATCGCTCAAAAACTCTCGCACCTCTAATAACAGGTCCTCATAAATTGGTTTGTTTTGCATATTTTGCGGGTTCCCTTTCATGTGCATCAAACAAACATGAACATCTGAATCTGCTACCACGTCTAGGGCACCGGGTTTACGCAGACTATAAACGTCGTTAATCAAGGTCACGCCGCACTCTATTGCTTTTTTCATTACTACCGCTTTACTAGTATCAACCGAAATGGAAATGTCAGATATATATTTAAGCCTTTCAATAACGGGCATCACTCGCTGGAGTTCCTCGCTACTAGATATCGACTTCGCACCAGGCCTGGTTGATTCTCCTCCAATATCAATGATATCGGCACCGCATTCCTCAAGATATTTAGCATGCTCAACTGCGTCGGCTAATGAAAGAAACTCACCACCGTCTGAAAATGAATCTGGAGTCACATTTAAAATTCCCATGATTAATGGGCGGTTCTCTTCCAAAAGCGACACTATTTTTTTCATAAAAGGCGCTAGTGCTCCGGTGCTGGGTCTCCGAACGATGGGTCGGCAACATCATCAGCATCTCGAGAATTGGGGCTCCCACCGGGCGAAGCGTCATCCCAGTCTTCAGGGGGGCTCGGTTTCTTACCCTGCATTATTTGATCGATCTGCTTTCTGTCTATAGTTTCGTATTCTAGAAGAGCTTCTGCCATTGCCTCCAGCTTTTCCCTATTATCTTCAATTAATCGATGCGCCCTCTGATAGCAGTTGTCAATAATCAATCTGACTTCTGCATCGATTTTCTTCGCCGTTTCATTGGAGATCTGAGATTGAGAACTCCCAGCCGATTTCCCCAGAAAAACCTCTTCATTTTCTTGATCATACATCAGAGGCCCCAAACTCTCTGAAAGCCCCCACTTCGTGACCATTGCTCTAGCCATTTTAGTGGCTCGTTCAATGTCATTCGAGGCTCCTGTTGTGATGCCTTCCGATCCTAGAGTAATTTCCTCAGCAACCCTACCTCCAAAAAGGGAGCAAATCTGACTAACAATTGATTGACGGCTCATTGAATAGCGATCCTCTTCCGGGAGAAACATCGTAATACCCAAGGCTCGACCACGGGGAATGATAGAAACCTTATAGCTGGGATCATGCTCTGGAACTAAATACCCCACGATACAATGGCCTGCCTCGTGGTAAGCAGTGTTCCTTTTTTCTTTGTCTGACATCACCATCGACTTTCGCTCGGCACCCATCATAATTTTGTCTTTCGCCTGCTCAAATTGGGCCATGGTGACGGATCTCTCGCTCTGGCGAGCCGCGAACAGAGCAGCTTCATTTACCAAATTTGCTAAGTCTGCACCTGAGAAACCAGGGGTTCCTCTTGCTATAAGTGCTGGCTCAACATCTTTACTCACAGGAACCTTTCTCATATGCACTTTCAAGATCTGCTCTCTACCTCTAATGTCCGGCAGAGCTACAACTACTTGACGATCGAATCTACCGGGCCTAAGCAATGCTGGGTCAAGCACGTCAGGTCTATTAGTTGAAGCTATAACTATAACGCCCTCATTTCCTTCGAACCCGTCCATCTCAACGAGCAATTGGTTCAGAGTTTGCTCCCTTTCGTCATGCCCCC